>NZ_JBILJQ010000096.1:0-16266 GCF_044377145.1 Aquimonas sp. | reverse complement strand
CGTGACCCTGCCCAGTGAACTCGGAAGCAACGAGATCGCAAGCATGAGCGAATCCGCCACTCAGGAGAACGAATGACAGCTATCTGGTGAACAGGCTGTCTCAAAGGGGTTGACGCGTTCCGCTGCGAGGCTTGCGGCACCCGATTCCGACTGAGGCCGCGGGACTCGGTCTGGATCCGCGTCGATCCAGACCGCACGGCGTGCGGGTGGTCGAAGCTCCGTTGAGTGTCTGATCGTTCTGTAGCTGTCGCGTCGGCCACGACGTGGACGTCGCTGTTGACAGCCTGCTCAGTCGACGCATATCGTTGCTACTGACAACGGAGCCGCGATGCCCACCAAACGCACCAGCAGACCCGATCCTGAAGCCGCGCTGCATCTCGACGCGCAGGCACTGCATTCGGCTTTGTCGCATCTGGTGCGGGTCTATCAGTTCCGCGACCGCGACAAGATCTGCTGCTACGACATTTCGGTCACCCAGTGCCACGCGCTGGAGGTGCTGGTCGAGCGCGGCCCCTTACGCAGCGTTGCACTCGCCGATGGGCTGAAGCTCGACAAGAGCACGACCTCGCGCGTTGTCGATGCCCTGCTGCGCAAGGGCTATGTCCAGAAGCTGGCGGATGCCGAGGATGCGCGCGCCGTGCTGCTGCGGGTGACCCGCGAGGGGCGCGCGCTGTACGAGCGCATCAATGGCGAATTGATCGCCCAGCAGGCCGAGCTCATCCGAGGGCTCGACGCCGAGATCCGCGCGGGCGCCACTGAAGTCATCCGCCGTCTGGCGAGAGCCGCCGAGGACCGCTTCATTTCGGGAATGAGCGTGGGTTCGTGCGAGCCCACATGCGCCGACGGGGCCGGCGACGCGCCTTCCTGTGCCTGAGATTTGTCTTTTTTGTTGTCACTACCAACCAAGGAGCACGCATGATCCGATTCGCCCGAGCCGCTGACGCCGCCGCCATTGCCGCGATCTACAACCAAGGCATTGCAGACCGCGGCGCCACCTTTGAAACCGAGCCACGTACTGAAGCCGACCTGCTCGAGCGTTTGTCGAACGTCGAGCGCTATCCGCTGATGGTCGCCGAAGACGCCGCCGGCCGCGTGCTCGGCTGGGCCGGCCTGAGCAGCTATCGACCGCGCGAGTGCTACGCCGGCATCGCCGAATTCTCGATCTATCTGGACCGTGAGGCGCGTGGACGGGGCGTCGGCCGAAGCCTGCTGTCCGGGCTGATCGAGGTGGCGGCGCAGCGCGGCTTCTGGAAGCTGGTCTCGCGCGTCTTTCCGCTCAACGCAGCCAGCCGCGCGCTGTGCCGGGCCTGCGGATTCCGCGAGGTCGGCACCTACGAGAAGCACGCCCGCCTGGATGGCGAATGGCTGGACGTGATCATCGTCGAGCTCAGCCTGCACACGCAGACCCCCCAGTAAACCTTGCTCGGCTTGCGCAGGCGAGCCGCTCGCCGCACCGCACCTTGGCGTCGACACGATCCCTTCAGCACCGCGGCGCTTGCAGTTCAACCGAACCTGAGAAATGAGCCGTCCCATGAACTCGAATCCTCTACCGGTCGTCGTCATCGGCGCCGGCCCCGTCGGACTTTCGGCTGCAGCGCACCTGCTTGAACGCGGCTTGACCCCGCTCATCCTTGAGGCGGCCGACTTGGTCGGCGCAGGCATGCTGCGCTGGTCGCATGTGCGGATGTTCTCGCCGTGGCGGTTCACCATCGACAAGGCCGCTGCCAGGCTGCTCTCGGATCAGGGCTGGATTCCGCCCGACACTGACGCGTTTCCGACCGGTGGCGAGGTGGTCGAGCGCTACCTGCGGCCACTCGCCGCCACGCCAGCGATCGCCCCGCATCTTCGCCTCCGCTGCCGTGTGATCGCGGTCGCCAAGCAAGGGCGCGATCGCATGAAGGATGCCAAACGCGGCGAGGCTCCGTTCGTCGTCCGCTATGAAGATGTTCACGGGGAGCACGAGTTGCTCGCCCAGGCGGTGATCGATGCCTCCGGCACCATCGAGTCACCGAACCCGCTCGGCGCGTCCGGCCTCCCTGCGATCGGCGAACGCGGCGCGCAGCCGCACATCTTCTACGGCATGCCGGACGTGCTCGGCGTGCACCGCGAACGCTACGCAGGCAAACGCGTGCTGGTCGTCGGCAGCGGGCATTCCGCGTTCAACGTGCTCAGCGACCTCGCCCGGCTGACACAGCAGTCTCCTGCCACCCATATCCAGTGGGCGATCCGTCGCCCATCCGTGCAGCGCGTGCTCGGCGGCGGCGAGAACGACCAGCTGGTTGAGCGCGGTCGCCTCGGCATGGCCATCGCCCGCCTGGTGAACGAAGGCGCGCTATCCGTCGCTACCGAATTTCGGCTTGATCGCATCGAAACCACGCCCGGCGGGCTGGTTGCCCACAGCGGCAGCACGGCCCTGCCTGCGGTGGATGAGATCGTCGCGGCGACGGGATTCCGTCCCGATGTCGAGCTGTTGTCCGAGCTGCGCATCGCGCTGGACGTCGCCACGCAAAGCCCGGTGCGGCTCGCGCCGCTGATCGACCCCAATCTGCACAGCTGCGGCAGCGTGCGCCCACACGGTGCGGAACAACTTCAGCATCCCGATGCCAATGTCTACATCGTCGGCATGAAGAGCTACGGTCGCGCGCCGACCTTCCTGCTGCTGACAGGCTACGAGCAGGTGCGCTCGGTGGTCGCCGCGATCGCAGGCGACTGGGAATCCGCCCGCCGGGTGGAACTGGTGCTGCCGGAAACCGGGGTGTGCGTCACCCAGTTCGCAGACGAAGACGGGGCGGCGAAAGCGGCGGCGAGCTGCTGCGCGTCGTCGGCATTGCTCGTCGAGGAAACGATCACTGCGGCAGCTCCGGTCGAAGCAGCCTCCGGATGCTGTGGCGGCCCACCGAAGACGCTGGCCGATGCCTGTTGTGCAAACGACGAACAGGCCAAAACGGCCGGCGCCTCGGGCTGCGGCTGCGCTGCCGCTGCCTCCAGAGTTGCTGCAGCACCCGCACCATCGACCTGCTGCGTTTGAGTCCGTGCTGACCTCGCCCATGCGCCGTGCGGTGTGGTGGCTGGGCGGCTGCCAGTGTGTGTTCTGGGGCGTTCTGTACTACGGTTTCTCAGTCGCGCTGCGGCCGCTCGAACTGAGCCTGGGAGTCTCTCGGTCCCTTGTCGCCGGCGCGTTCTCGCTCGGCCTGCTGACGATGGCCCTGCTCGCACCGCAGATCGGTCGATGGCTGGATCAGGGCCACGGCGTCGCGATCGTTCGGATCGGCGCGGCGCTCGCAATAGCCGGCTTGCTGGGGCTGTCGCAGGTCGGCCAGGCCTGGCAGCTCTACGCAGTGTGGGCCGTGCTCGGGCTGGCGATGGCGGCGCTGCTCTACGAGTCGGCGTTTGCCCTGGTCAGTCGCGCATTCACCGCCGCCGCGCAGCGCTTGCATGCGCTTGCCGTGGTGACGGTCATGGGTGGACTGGCCAGCACCGTGTTTCTGCCCGTGCTGGCCTTGGTGACCGAGCACGCCGGGTGGCGCGCGGCCCAAGTGTTCGGTGCTGGCGCGGTGCTGCTCGCCGCCGTGGCGATGGAGCGCTGCGTGTTGCCCGTACTTCCGCAGCACGCCATTCCATGCGCGGCGCCTCAATCACCGCGCGAGTCCCGGCGCGATCTGCGCTTCCTGATCCTGGCCGCCAGCTTCGCCAGTGCGACGGTCGCCTCGATGGCGGTCACAACCCTGCTGATTCCGATGCTGCTGGATCGTTCCGTGGATGCATCAATCGCTGCGACAACCCTGGCGACCCTGGGTATCGCCCAATTGCCCGGGCGACTCTGGATGCTGCGCGCAGGCGCAGCGCCATCCGCCCGATCCTTCTCGATGTTGCCGCTGGTGCTGCAGGCCGCCGGCCTGCTCGGCATCGCGATCTCGCCAAACCTGGCCTGGACCGCCGCCGGCGTCGGGCTGTTCGGTCTCGGTTCCGGCCTGCATACCCTGGCCCGTCCCTGGATGGTGCTGCGCCTGTATGGCGTGCACTGCTCGGGCTACTGGAACGGCCAGATCGCACGCATCCAGGGCTTCGGCCGCGCACTGGGCCCGCTGCTCGCCGTCGGCCTTGCCGTCGTCAGCACTGCGCCTGCGGTGCTCGCCGGGCTGAGTGCGGTGCTGCTTCTGCTCGCCCTGATCAACCGCGCGCTGCTTCGCGAATCCACGGAACAGTCTCAGCAAAATGCCGAGGATGGTTGCGTCGACGGCCAGATCGCAAATGCTCGGCCCGGCCCGAACGACGCGAACGCGCGCGAAACCAGCCTCTGCCTCAAAGCCAAAGCAGATACAGCGCCGAGGCCATCAGCAGGCCGCCCATCAGACCATTGAACAGACGCACCCGGCGAGGCGTACCCAGCAGCGAGGCGACGCGATCACCCAGTACTGCCCAGGCCGCCAGCGAGAGGTAGCAGATCACGAAATAGATGCCGATGAAGATCAACAGCGGGCGCGCGCTGTCCGGGCTTGCGAACATCGATACGCCGGCGGCGCAGGCGATCCAGGCCTTGGGGTTCAACCACTGCAGCAGGGCTCCCTGCAGGAAGGTAGGCTCCGATATGTGCGCCGCCGACAGTTCGGGCGGCGCGGTGGCTATCCGATAGCCCACGTAGAGAATGAACAGTGCGCCCGCCACGCCGAGCCAGGTCAACAGCCATGGCAAGGCATCGAACACCTGCATCAGACCGAAGCCCACCAGCACCAGCAGCAGGGTGAACCCGAGCGTCGCTCCAGAGACGAAGGGCAGCGTGCGGCGTATGCCGTGCTGCGCGCCCGAGGCCACGATCACCATGTTGACCGGCCCCGGTGAGATCGACATCGAAAGCGCAAAGCTCGCCATCGCCAGCAGCAGTGCAGTCATGGTCAGATCCCCTCGGCACCGCAGGAGCGCGGCAGGCTGAAACCCTAGCGGCGTCGCGGCAGATCGATTAGCCGTGCGGGATCAAATTCTGCGTTTGGGATCTTGATGGGCGCGCGTCGTCCGCGGATCGGCCTCGCCAGACACATGCTCGCCAACACCGAGGCAAGTTGCGCTGATCGACCTTCAAAGCGATCCTGCAGCTGGCCTGCAAGCAGGCATCTGTCCGTCAGCATGCGCCCCCGGACGCATCCCCAGGGTCGGACCTCAAGCTGCTTCGCTCTGCATGCTTCACGGTGAATACGGCCAGCAACCCGCATCCGGTGAGCGAGGTGAGAAGCAAGGCACCAAACCAAACATGTCCGGTTACAAAGGCATTGCTGAGCATGCCGCCCAGCATTGAGTGGGGGTCTTGCTCCAGTGCAAACGCCATCAGCAACCTGTCCTGCACCCAGAGCACTGCCAGCGACGAGCAGACGCCGACGAACCCGACTCCCAGCCATAACTTGGGCCATCTACGGGACAGCGCGCCGACCGCCCAGAAGCCGCCAAGGCTTGGGAGCAACAGATATGCTGCATACAATGGCCAAGCGGGCAGCAAGACTTCTTCAGGCAGACAGAGAACCACGACTGCAGAGTTGACGAGCCAAGCCGTCACGAGCAGGACGCGCGATGTGATGGTCATTCGCATCGGCGGGCAAACGCTTCTATGTGGGGGAGGTGGCAAAGCTAGCTCACAGCACGGAATCCCGGCTACTCGCAGCAACGCAGCCCGACGGATGGAGCATCGCCGGGCTGCGTGTCAAAGCCTGCGCATCCCCTTCCGCCATCGCGATCACCATGCCCCGCTTCAGGTGGGCAAGCCGCACTCATCGAGTCGCAGATCGGGCTTTGCCCACTCGGCAGGGCAGTGCCGGATCGCTCAAGGCAAGCGTCCGGGTATGGGCCGCTGCGACTCATGCATGCGTCGATCGCAATCGTCCGTGCGGCGCACAGCCGCATGCTTGCGTCGCTCGCACAGCCCAACATGCCGCGTCCGCAGCTCAACGTTTGACACGATCCGCCCCGATCCATCGTTAGGCAAGACACTGCCCCAACCGGTACGCACCATGTCCCGCAGTCTCCTTGCTGCACGACTCGCCGCACTGGGCGTGCTCGCTCTGCTGCACGCCACTGCTCCGGCGCAGGCAACGACCTTCTGTGTCGGCACCGTGGCCGAACTCCGCAGCGCCTTGACTGCCGCCCAGGCCGCTGGCGACGACGAGATCCGCATCCGCGCCGGCACGTATGCGGTCGATGCCACGCTGCTCTACAACAGCACCCTGCCAGGCTGGCTGGTGATCGGCGGCGGCTATACGGAGGGCGGCGGCCTGCCCTGCGGTGCGCGTTCCTTGAGTGCCGGCGCGACGGTGCTTGATGGCCAGGGCCAGCGGCAGATCATGATCCTCGCCCACCAGCCGCCGGCGGGCACTACCTCCAGCATGCGGATGTTCATCGAGAACCTGAGTTTCGCCAATGGCATTGGCAGCGGCTTCCAGCGGGGTGGCGGGCTCAACGTGTTCCTGCTGCCGAGCAGTGCGGTCAATGAGCTCTGGCTGGAAAACCTGGTGTTCCGCGGCAACAGCGGCCACTTCGCCGGCGGTCTCGAAGCCAGCGTCGCCAACGGCATGATCCGGCTGGTCAACAGCCTGTTCGATAGCAACAGTGCGCCCGACTCGGTATTCGGCCATGCCGCGCTGGGGGTCAACGCCAGTCCGGCTGCTTATGGCAACGCCATCGTGGTGGCCAACAGCACCTTTACGCGCGGCCGCTGTCTCGGCAACACCGGCGGGCCACGCGGCTGCGGGCTGTCGATCGCCGTCGGCACCGGCTTGAACGCCGCCGTCGCCAACAGCGTGTTCCACGACAATCCGATTTCCGATCTCAACGCCTGGGTTTTCTCTCCCAACGGGACCGAGCGTTTGACGGTGCGCGACAGCCTGCTGCCGGTCGACATCAGCAGCCCGCCGCTCACACTCGAGCGCCCCGTCACTGGCGATCCGCGTTTCGTCGATGCCGCGGCCGGCGACTTCAACCTGCGCGAAGACTCACCACTGATCGACCGCGGCGCGCTGCCCATTCCTGGCGCCTATCCACAGTTCAACGGCTTCGACGTCGCCGGCGGCATACGCAACCGCTTCGGCGGGATCGATATTGGCGCACTGGAACGTCAGAGCCTCGATCGGGTGTTCGCCAACGGCTTCGAGAACTTGCCGCCCTGATGGGGCGTGCCGGTGCGCCACGATTCGCGGCAGCGTTGGCACGCTGGCAGTCGATGCGGCGGATCAAGATCCGCCCTTCAGATATCGAGTCAAGCTGGGTGGCCACCCGGCCTGAGCCTACATCGGTCGGGCCCTGCCCCGCCGCGAGCAGACGGCGACGGCCCCGCGAGTCGGGCGGGCATGTCCGAAGCAGTCCCACATTCAAGCGGCTCTCCATGTGAGCGGCTCGGCTGCGTCGGATGAACTCGCCGCCGGGTGCAAAGCTGTGGACCGGCGATCCTGTCGCGAGCGTGTCCGAGCCCGCAGGCTCGGGCGCACACGCAAGCACGACCACCGATGCTGACGGCTCCGCCCACCTCGGCCGATTCGGAGTCGCAATGTCGCTGTTCAATCTGTTCCACATCCTCGCCGGCACCGTAGCGGTCCTGGCGGGCGCAGTGGCGCTGTGCGTCGCCAAGGGAAGCGCACCGCATCGGCTGGCGGGGTGGGTATTCGGCTGCAGCATGCTGATCACCGCCGCACTTGGCGGGCTACTCGGGCTGATCAAGTTCGAGCAATTGCTGATCACGTTCTATGCAGGCGGCTTGGCCTGCTACCTGGTGGCGAGTGGCTGGTTGACGGTTCGACCGACTGCGGCAGTTCCGGGATGGCGAGAGGCCTGCCTGACCGTGTTGGCGGTGGCGATAACGCTTGGCCTGCTGCTCACCGGCGCGCTGGCTCTGCGCAACGAAGCAGGCTCAGCCTATGGCTTTGCCGCCGAGGACTACTTCCTACTCGCGGTGATGGCAGGCATCGGCCTCGTCGGGGACGTCAAGCTCTATCGGCGCGGTGGCCTGACCGGAAATGAGCGCCTGGAGCGCCACCTGTGGCGGATGTGCCTGGGGCTGTTCATTGCCGCGGGTTCACTGTTCACCGGCCCCGGCGCGCGCGCCTTCCCCGCCGCAGTGCGGGAGAGCGGATTACTGGCGCTACCGGAGCTGTTGATCGGGCTGACGCTGATCTTCTGGCTTGTGAAGCTGCGGCTTCGCAGTCGCCGAGCTGCTGCGCCGAAGCCCTTGGGCGAGCCGTGAACCCGAGCCTGTTGCGGACAGCGTCGCGATGGTTCCCAGGTTGCATCGAAAGTGCAGGCCTGCGCATCGACTACCTGCGAACACCGATGCCAGGCCTGTGCGCGTCAGACCCTCCAGGCGGACCGGTCACTCCGCTGCGCGGTAGGCGCCGGGCGCGTGGCCGGTGACCTTGCGGAAGGCCTTATAGAAGGTCGAGCGCGAGTTGAAGCCGACCTCAAGCGCGATCTCCAGCACGCTGCGCTCGCCCGCGCGCAGCAGTGGCAGGGCGGCCTCTACCCGCCAGCGGTTGATGTAGTCGAAGAAGTTCTCGCCGATGTGCTCGTTGAGGGTTTGCGAGAGATAGTTCGAGGGCACCCCGATCCGACGCGCCAATTCGAACAGCGAGAGCTCCGGCTCCAGATAGGGGCGATCCTCGCGCATTGCTTGCGCCAGCTTGGCCGCGATACGCGCCGCGCGACCCGCATCCAACGCAGACCGCTGGTACTTGGCAGTCGGCGGCGTCGGTTGTTCATCCGGCGACGGTGCCGGCAGATAACGGCCGGCGAATCCGGGCTGCTGACGCAGGCCCCAAAGGGCAAGAAAACCCACCAGGGCGAAGCCCAGAAGGGCGCCAGCGCGACCGCTGAGCAGGGCTAGCCCCGCCAGATTGTCGAACAACAGGCTGGCGACACTGAGCAGCCACACCGTGCCAACGACCAGCACGAAGCCACTCAACCAGCGCAGTTCGCGCGCGTCGTTGCTGGCGAACAGATCCTTCAGCCGGCGCCGGTAGCGAGCCAACCTGCGGATGATCAGGAACAGGTAGATCGCGGTCTGCACGGTCCAGGCCAGGATCAGCACGAAGGCGACCAGCACCAGCGCGAGGACGGGCATCGAGTCCACCAGCTCGCCGCGCAGCAACAGCGTCTCGCGCAGCGCGCGCGGCAGTGCGATGGCGATCAGCGCGATCAACAGCCCTGAGGCCGGCAGTAGCAGATGCCACAGCGCGCGTCGCTCAAGGCGCCAGGGCTGCTCCGAAGTCAGCGCACAGCTGAAGAACCAGAGCAGGGGCGCGCAGGCGAGTGCCGCCGGCAGGCTCAGGGCGATCGCGATACTCGCCAACATCGGCATGACCGCAGCAACCATCGGCGGCGCGACGACCAGACCGACGGCCATCAACAGGGCGGCCAGCACGTGATGGGCATGGCCGACTTCGTACCGCTGCATCAGCAGGAGGCTGGCGAGCAGAATCTGTCCGAGGGTGGCTGCCGTGATTCCGATGATGACGGGGTCGTGCATGTGCACTCTGATTGGCTTGCTTGGCTACGCTATAGCCCAATCGTGGTGATCGCGTGTGCTGACGGGACGGATCGGACACGAGTAGGGCGAGTTTGGGGCGCCCGGTCACCGATTCACGAATGCCACCTCGTGCATGCCAGCGGCGAGGTCTGCAGATTTCGCCATACGCTGCGCATCCGCGTCGACGGCGTCGAGCGGGTCTATCCGCTGGCGAGGCGCGGCGATCACCCAGCACCGCCCAAGCGGCCAGTAAGGCGCAGCAGATGACGAAGCAGATCCCATTGAAGATGAGCAGCAGACGGGTGCTATCGGGGCGAGCCATCGTCGATACGCGCGCGTCTCGGGCGATCCAGGCCTTGGGTTCAACCACTGCAGCAGGGCGCCGCGGCCGCACGTCGGCTCGCCGGTGCGCGCCGCTGACAGTTCGGCTGCCGCGATGGCGATCCGATCGCCCAAGTATGGTGAAATTGCCCACATTGTTTCACAACGTTTCGGGCGACTCGCTCAATGAACCGGGGAAGAAAGTCGCCCCGGAGATCGGCGGGGTTTCATGGCCGCGGCTGGCAGGGTGGACTCAGTCAGGAATCCGGATTTTGCTGGGGCGATCCAGTACGTTGACCCCACAATTCCGCACGTTTGCGTGATTCTCGGCGCGGGGGCTTAACGCTTTCCTTAGGTTTCCGATACCGCTAGTATTCGCGAGCCCGCCGTACGCCAGCCAAGCTGTCGGAGGCTGATGGGCGCCCCGCAGATAACAGGAGAAAGAAAATGCGATCAAAGCAGGACAACCTCGGCGCTGCTGTACGTCTGGCGCTGTGCGTCGGCGCGGTAGGCCTCGTTGGATCCGGGCTCGCCACGGCGCAGGACGAAACCACGGAGCTCGATCTGATCACCGTGACCGGTACGCGACTGAGCTCGCCCGGCATCGTTGCGAACAGCCCCATCAGCTCGTTCACGGCTGAGGAGCTCGCAATCAAGCAGATCGTCACCGTTGAAGACTTCCTGCGCGAGCTGCCCACCCTGGTGCCCGCTATCGGCCCCGGCACCAACAACGGCAGCGGCGGTGGTGCCACCATCGATCTGCGCGGCCTGGGCGCGAACCGCACCCTGGTTCTGGTCAACGGTCGTCGTGTTGTGCCCTTCAACTTGGGCGGCGTGGTCGACACCAACAACATCCCCGTGGCTCTGATTGAGCGCGTCGACATCGTGACCGGCGGTGCGTCGGCCGTGTACGGTGCGGACGCTGTCTCGGGCGTGGTGAACTTCATCCTGAAGAAGAACTTTGAAGGCGCCGAGCTCGCTGTCCAGTGGGGCCAGTCCTCCGAGAGTGACGGCGACCGCCAGCGCATGGATGTCACCATCGGTGGCAACTTTGCGGAAGGACGCGGCAACGCAGTCGTGAGCATCGGCCACACCAAGACGGACCCGGTGCTGCAGGGCAGCCGACCGTTCGGTCTGGTGTCTCGGAGCTCGACCGACGGCACCGCTTCTGGTTCTCCGACCGGACTGCCCACCACGATCAATATCGCCGGCATCGGCAACCGCGGTCTGTGTGCGAACGGCTCGCTCGCAGCAAGCTGCGTAGGTTCGTTCAACTTCAATCCGTTGAACCTGTTCCAGACGCCGCTGGATCGAGTCCAGGCCAACGCTCTGAGCTCCTTCGCGATCACCGATGACCACGAGGCGTACTCGGAGCTGATGTTCACACGCAGCGATGTACGCACCCAGCTGGCTGCGTCGCCGGCCGGCGGCGTGCCGGTGAGCCTGCCGATCGGCAACCCGTTTCTGCCCAACGCAGCTCGTCAGCAGATCTGCACGGAGCGCAACATCCCGGCGGCCCAGTGCGTGGTCGGCAGCACCACCCTCGTGCCGGTCACGATCGGCCGTCGTCTCGTCGAGCTCGGGCCGCGCCTGAACGACTTCGAGAACAAGACCTTCCAGGGCACGGTTGGTGTCCGCGGCTATCTGACCGATGCGTGGAAGTACGACGCCTACTACAGCTTTGGCGAGGCCGACCAGACCACCACCCGTGGCAACTGGGGTTCGCGCTCGCGCTTCATCCAGGCCTTGGGCGCCACCAACACCACCACCTGCACCAACACGGCCAATGGCTGCGTGCCGCTGGACATCTTCTCCGGCGCGCCGATCACCCCGGCGATGCTGCGCTTCATCAATCTCGACACGCTGTCGACCCAGTTCGTCAAACAGGACGTGCTGGCCGGCAACGTGAGTGGCGATCTGGGCGAAGGTCTGCAGAGCCCATGGGCGGCCTATCCGATCGCGGTTTCGGCCGGTATCGAGCAGCGCGAACTTGCGGCCGGCACCAAGTCCGACCAGGCTTCGCAGATCCAGAGCGAAGTCATCGGCACCGGTGCGCCGACCCCGGATCGCCGCGGCACTTTCGAGCTGCTTGAAGGCTACGCCGAAGTCATCGCGCCGATCATCAACGATGCGCCAGGCGCGTACTCGCTGTCGTTCGAGGGCGGTTTCCGCCGCAGCCGCTTCGAGACGGCGGGCAGTTCGACCAGCTACAACACCTACAAGTACGGCGGTGAGTGGGCTCCGATCGAAAGCCTGCGCTTCCGCGCACTGCAGCAGCGTGCAACTCGCGCCCCGAACGTGAACGAGCTGTTCGCCCCGCAGGTGACCGGCCTGAGCAATCTCGCGGTCGACCCCTGCGCGGGCCGGACTCCCACTGCCTCCCAGGCACTTTGTGCCCTCTCCGGCGTTCCCAGTGGTTCCTTCGGCACCGTGGACCAGCCGGCGGCCGGGCAGGTCAATGTGTTGACCGGCGGCAACCCGCAGCTGCAGCCTGAAGAGGCGGATACCCGCACCCTCGGCTTCGTGTGGACGCCCGGCTTCATCGAAAACCTGAGCGTGACGCTGGACTACTACAAGATCGACATCGAGAAGTACGTGTCCAACCCGACCGTGGCCGACATCGTCAACGCATGCTATGGCCTGGCGGGCATCCCCCAGAGCAACGTGGCGTGCGGTCTCGTTCAGCGCGACCCGCGCACCGGCAATCTCAACGGCGAAGCTCGCGGCATCGTGTTGGCCTCGTCCAACCTGGGCCGCCTTGAGACCGACGGCTATGACCTCGGCGTGACCTACCTGCAGGACCTGGGCGACATCGGAGCGCTGGATTTCGGCCTGAACCTGACCAAGGTGCGCAGCTGGAATTTCCAGGCCAACCCGGCTTCGGTCAACCGCGATTGCAACGGTTACTACAGCACCAGCTGCTCACCGCTTCATGACTTCAAGTCGGTGTTCCGTGCGGGATGGAGCATGGGTGACCTCGGCGTCAACCTGATCTGGCGTCACCTGACCGGCCTCGACGTCGAGCCGGGCACCGGTACCTGGTTCGCGCCGTACGCCAGCATCCCTTCGTACAACTACTTCGATCTGGGTGCGCGCTACCAGGTGACCGAGAACATCCGACTGAACCTGTCGATCAGCAACCTGACCGACAAGGCTCCGCCGGAAGTGGGCAACACCATCGGATCCACCACGGAGAACAGCGGCAACACCTTCCCGCAGTTCTACGACACCATCGGTCGTTTCTACACCCTGGGTGTGAACGTCTCCTTCTGATCGCTTGACGATCTTTGGTTGACCCGAAGGGGGGCTCAGGCCCCCCTTCTTTTTTGGCGTAGGCCACGGCGCACTCAGCATGCGCTTGCTCTGGTCGCTGGGTGAACGACAGGGATTGCCCACTGCCTTGATGCTCCGTGAGCGAAGCCCACTCCAGCTTACTCACCGCCCCGATCGCATCGCCCCTTGCCATCGTTGCAGGGCATACGGAACGTGATCGAATTCTGAGGAGTGAGTCGAACTCGCCCACCTGCACATCGCCATCGGCCGACAACGCAGTGCGTCCAGCAGGCTGTAGAGCTTTGCGAGTCAAGGCGACAGTCAACTGCGCCAGGGCAGTTCTTCAACGATTCGCAGGCCAAAAGTGGGCTCTCGGCCAAGAAGCCGCGAATCGTGGGCCACGCAGGCGGATTTGCAGCTCGGCCAACCAAAGCCCGACTGGTTGCCAGCCGGCGGTGGGAAAGTTCGACAGGCTGCCAGCCTTCCACGCGAGAACCCGCTGACAGCTCAAGCCACGGCGACCGACCCAGACGGCTGTCGCAACCGGGGATACTCGCTCCGCGCTCAGCCGAACGCGTCGTTGATTTCGGAGTAGGCGGCGGCACCGACAAACAGAGCCGGCGTGTTGCCGGCAGCCAGAAACGCAACGCCTTGACTGCGCGTCATAGCCCAAGCCTGTTGGGCAATCGTGCTGCCTGCGCTCAGTCGCCGCACGCGCAGGCGCTGCAGCTCTGCCAGCGGCGGCAGGTTGGGCCTGGCCAAGAGGTTCAAGGGCAGGTCCTGGCCTTGCACCAATGCACGGATATCGGCGGGCGCCGCACCCGGAACAAACAGGCTGTCGGCGCCGGCCAAGGCGTAGAGCCGCGCCCGCTCCAGCGTCTCGGCGAGCTCTCGCCCCGGGGCCAGCGCACGCAGATACACGTCGCAGCGGGCATTTACCCACAACGAGATACCCGCAATCGCCTTGCAGGCTTCAATCTTGCGGGCGAGCGCCGAGGCCGTGCCGCTGCCGTCTTCGAGGTTGACGCCAATGGCACCTTCCCCCGCCAGCCGCGCGACGTTCTCTCGGACCTGTGCAGGGTCATCTGAATACCCGCCTTCCGCATCGGCCGACACGGGGCAGTCGACCACGCGAACGATGCGGCGAACGGCGGCGGCGTACTCGGCAGGCGGGAGCCTGTCACCGTCCGCATATCCGAGCGACCAAGCGATGCCGGCGCTTGTGGTGGCAATGGCCTCGGCGCCGAGCTGGCGCATCAGACGCGCACTACCTGCATCCCAGGCATTGGGCAACAGCAAGAAGGAGCCTTCGTCGTGCAGGCGGGCAAACCGGGCGGTCATGTCAGATGAGTTCATGCCCGCACGGTAGCGCGACGCAGCCTCCCACACTGGCCAACTTCGGACATGTTCACCCACGCGCGGCGCACCGCTGCCGCCCAGAGCCGTTGCGCGTGCATCCCGCGGAACCGCTGCAGGCAGACTCTCCGCCGGGCCGATGAAAGTCGGACAGGCTGACCGCCTTCAGCCGCAACAAGGTCAGACTGTCACCGGCCAACGGAGCACGAGGGCCGCTGCAGATGACGTTACGCTCGATCCGCGCTCAGTCAGGCAACGTCCCGGGCCCGAGACGAGAATCCGAGCGCACGGATTCAGCGGATCTCACGGAGCTAAGCCGCACTTTCAGCGCCATTCGGCCCGCACAAGGCTGCCCTCGTGTACCTCCAGCACCAAGGTGCTGCCATTGGCCGCCGGGTACAGCCATTGCTCCTGGCGCAGGCTCTGCGTGTCTTCAGGTTGGCCACCCTCATTGATCACCGCGCGGCCAAGATCCAGGCGCCGGCTGGGCAGCCCGCAGCGGTGCACGATCTCGCCGACCGATTGGTTGCGCTGCAGGGCCGCCAGAGTGCAGTCACCCGCATCACGCGGCCCACCGCGACGCACCAGCGAATCGATCGCAACGATCTGCCCCTGTCGCGAACGCACCCGAAACACGATCCGTCCCTTGCCGGGATCGTAGAAGCGGTCCGACCAGGCGATGCGCTCGCGCAAGGTGCGACGGTCGCCTAGACCGGTGTAGTTCAACTCCTCCCAGGCATCGACAAAGTACGGCCTGCCGCACAGCGCATCCGCCTGCGTCTCCCAGTCGCCCACCTTCAACACCCGACTCCCGCAGCGCTGCATATCCAGCGCCGATGCCGGCAGGCTGATCGCTGCGAACAGCAGCGCCACGGCAAGACATTCCCATCGACGCGACATTCGGCAAACTCCTGAGGACGATGTACGGCGCAGTCTAGTGCGGTGCGGCTGACCGGGCGGTGCATGCAGATCGTGCACTGCTGCAGCGAGCTCGACCTCTTGAGTCGCGCGCGAGCCCCGCCCCATGCCCAGACCGGTGAACGCTGCACGGACAGCACTGCGCCCGAAGGTTCGGGTAAGGCTCAAGGACCGAGCCAGACCGGAAAAGTTGCGCGCGATTTCGGCGTCAAGTGAGCAAGGCGTCGGCCTGTCCCTGCACTGCTCGGGGACAGGACTCGCACATCGCAGCGCGTGGCACCATCGCTCTTGCCCAAGCATGGATCGCCGGGCCGATGGCGGCGGCAACAGCGCCGACCGGGCTGGTCAAGCCCCAGCACTGGCAACCTGTCGGGCGTACGGGCGCGCGAATGCTCAAATCCGCACCACGATTCCGCGCCGCAACAGGTACATCGCCAGCAGACCGAACAGCAACACATGCGTCAGCGCGAAGCACAGCGAGGCCAGCTCAGCGGGCATCGCCATCGCCAGGCGCAGGAACAGCCAGCCCTGCAGATCCTGCTCGCCGATCCGCAGCAGCGGATAGCTCGCTGCCAGCAGCCACGACAGCACATACAGCAGCAAGGGATTCTGGCCATAGGCGCGCAGCGGCGCTGCGAGCGTGCGCAGCGGTTCGATACGCAGCAATCGATCGACCAACAGCAGACTCCACACCGCGATACCGGAGCTGATCAACATGAAGCTGCCGGTCCACAGCAACTTGTTGATCGGCATCCACGGCGACCACAGCAGACCCAGCAGCGGAACGCGTCAACCCCTTTGAGACAGCCTGTTCACCAGATAGCTGTCATTCGTTCTCCTGAGTGGCGGATTCGCTCATGCTTGCGATCTCGTTGCTTCCGAGTTCACTGGGCAGGGTCACG
>NZ_JBILJQ010000095.1:0-16332 GCF_044377145.1 Aquimonas sp. | reverse complement strand
GCGTGCCCTTGGGGCAGGGCTTCGTCGGATCGAGGCCCTGCGCCTGCATCTGTGCCGCCAGCTGACGGCTCTGCCGGCGCTGGTAGCGGCGCAGCTTGGCCAGTTTCACCTTGAGCGGCTTGGCCGCAGTGAACACCCGGCCGTCGCTGCAGGTCGCGGTTTGACGCATGCCGAGGTCGATGCCGAGCGCGTTGCGCCCGGCGGGGCGGGCAATCGGCTTCGCCACTCCATCCGCGGTAAAGGTCGCGAACCAGCGGCCGGCGCTGTCCTGCCGCACCGTCACCGAGCGCAATCGGCCGTCCATCGCTTCGGTGCGCCGAAAGCGCACGCGGCCCAGGCCGTCGATCTGCACCTCGCCGTGGCGCTCGCCCAGCGTCACCTGCTGACGCCGCTGATCGAGCGTGAAGCGGGCGCTGTTGACCGTGCCGAAGCGCTTGCGCCGCGGCGGCCGCGCGCGGCCGGCGAAGAAGGTCTTCTTTGCGCGGTCGAAGTCGCGCAGCGTCTGCTTAAACGGCTCTCGCGGCAGATCGGCGAGCCAGGCTGTGTCCTGCTCACGCTTCAGCGCGGTCAGGGCCGCCGACCAGACGGTGACGCCGCTGCGCTGCCCCGAAGCCCGCAGTGTGCGATCCAACTTCAGCGCCCAGTTCCAGACGAAGCGCCGCGCCCCGAACAGGCGGCGCAGCGTGCGCGCCTGGTCCGCGGTCGGCGACAGCCGCACGCGGAAGGCGCGCTCCAAGGTAGTCGGGGGTGTGTCTTCGGACATGCCAACAGCTCAGCACGACGATGCGGGTTGTCAAATTGCGCGCGCCGCGTCGCGCGGGCTGAGACAGAGCGTCTACAGCCGCCGGTCGCCCGCCTCGCTGTCCGTGATCGCCGGAGTGGCTGCACGGCCGTCGGCGCACCGACACGCTCCGATTCGACTCAAGCCGGCGGGGGCGTCGCCGTCCATGGCTCCTTCTTGGCGTCGGGCCATGCCGAGCAGAGCCTCACGCACAGCGCTTTGGGGATGGCTGTTCCCATCCAGCCTGTGTACCGCAGCGCCACGTTGATCCCTTGCCCAACGAGGTCGCAGGGAGGCCCTGAGTCGATCGGCTTGGCCAGGATCGACACCTCGCCTCCGTCTAGAATCAGCACGTAGGCAGCTCCCTCGGTGACCTCGAAGTCACGTGGAAGATGGAGGAGGCCGACAACCGCTGTCTGACGTTGCGCAAGGTTGCGAAACAGCAACCGACCCTTTGATACCCCGACTTCGTGCATGGATCATCCTCATCCTCAGAGGTCTCCAGGATGGAGCTGCGGGAAGCTTCGGCAAGTTGCGCACTGAGCCGCGAGGCATCGCTTTCAAGGAACAGGCGCACTTGCTGATCAGCTGCGGGTCTTCGGACACTCGGGCAACGTGACCGATACGCGTGGGTCTTTCGCGCTCATGGCGTGGAGTCCGGGACACCGGTATGCGTGCGGCCATCGATCACGCGGCCGGCGGCTTTCTTGCCGACTTTCGTGAAGTGCTCCGCGTTCTCAACGCGGAATGCAGGCTCGCGATCCGGCTTCTCCCCGCAGCCGCGCAGGGCAGAACCGCTGGGCTCGACCGGCAGCCACTCGCCCCACTGCTTGAACAGAAAGGGCACGCCAGCGGCGGCGCACTGATCGCGCAGGCTGCGGACCCACGCCGGGTGCATTGGGCGCGCACGCGGTCCGGACTCGCCGCCGCCGATGACCCAGTGGAGTTTGTAGCCATGATCCCAATCATCCAGTTCCGCATCTTCCGGCCGGCTGGCTTCGTTGATGGCGTCATCTCCCCACCACGTGCCCATGGAGTTCTCTCGTCCGCACCTGGCGCACTTGTCGGCGCCCATATCATGGCCGTCAGGGTCCGGGATTGCTTCGCTCGGCGGGTAGTGTTCGCCGCACGATCCGCAGTAAACGGTCGGGGCAATCCACCGCGAGAGATCTACCGGCCCAAGCATCGGCTCGATTGAAACGAAGCGCACCGCCGAAGGCGTCGCCAGTAGCTTCGGAATGTCGCGGTCGGCATCGGCCTGGTTGCAAATCGTGGCCCCGATCCATGCGTGCGCTGGCCATCCGCCGTGAATGTTTGTCGGGTCGGGGCCATGTTGAACCGGTCCACCTAGCCACGACGCGGGCGCCATCTTTGCGACGTTTCCGATCCTCTTGGTAAGGATCAGCCAGTCCAGGTTCGGCGTGTCTTCGATCAGCCTGAAAAGGTCAACGCGCCACTGCGGGTCGACTTCGGTGTCGAACACGTCGGCCAGCGAGGCGCAGAAGACGCGGCGGCGGGCAGGCTCGGCAAGGCCTCCGCATTCCGTGCACGTGCGGCACGAGATGAGACTGGTGTTGGCAGGCTGAAAGCGGGCGCCACATTCGGTGCATTCTGCAAATGGTCGCGAGTTCCACTGCAGCGGCTTCCGCCAGTTTGCAGGTGCGGTCCGAACACGCGGCGCGCCAGGCCCCCAGCCGACGCGTCCGAAGCGCGCAGTATCGCGCTCTGCGTAGCAATGATCGCAAGCCGGGCTGACCTTCGTGCATCCCATCCATGGGTTGAAGGTGCTGTCGGCCCATTCGATTCCAGTCTGGTCAGCCATCACCCAGCCCTCCGCGGCTGCGTGTTGGTTGCTCCCATACAGGCTTCGGAGCGCAGAGCCATGTCGATGCCCTGTCCATGGATCTCGCGGAGAAGCTCGGTGTCGATCGGCTTGGCCAGAAACGATACCTGCCCTCCGCGCAGCATTTGATCACAGGCAGCTCCCGACATGACCTCTATGTCCCGTGGAAGATGGAGTTCGCCGCCTACCGCTGTCTGGCGTAGCGCAAGGTTGCGAAGGGGCAACCGACCCTCGGATTCCCAGTACTCGTGCATGGAGCGTCCTCAACCTCAGAGGTCTCCAGCATGGAGCTGCGGGAAGCTTCGGCAAGTTGCGCACTGAGCCCTGATGCATTTAGCCCCATGGCTGCTCGCTGCGTTGACCGATAGACCGCAGGTCCACATGGGACGGCGCCTTGCGCCACCTCACCGCGCTACGAGCTTGAGCAAAAGCCCTTGCGCTGCTGCGAACGCCTGTGGTGTCGGTGCGATTTCGCCGAACAACGCCGAGGCGACCAGGTGCAGGGTAGACGTGCGCTCCAGCGTGTCGACGAGGCTGCTGGAAACCAGCTGAAGCGTTGCGTCTGCTGGATAGCCTGTCGACTGGAGTGCCGTGGTCCACGCTTCGCGCATGCTCTCCACGGTCGCAGGCGGCAGCAGGCTGGCCAGGCCGAGGGCATGCGCAGCGCGCGCATCGCGCACCTCGACTCGCTCGCGCGCCAAGGTGCTCGCGCACGCCAAAAGATCTGCCAACACCTGTCGCGTCGGATCGGCGAAACGGACACGTCCAGCGCCGAACTGAACCGGTGCATGAACTGCTACATCCCCTGCCGGATAGGTAGGCAGCAAGATGTCGTTGGAATGCCATCGGTACTGCTGACTCGCACGATCGAGCTCGGAGAGCCCGCCAGCCAGCACGAGCGTCGACCTCCAATGCTGTTCGTGAATGAACTCGATGGGCCAGTGCCCAGCGCTCGGACACACCATGACCCCATCGGGCGACGCAATGCGACCTGCCTGCCAGCCTTCGGCCGCAAGGCACTCAGACACCGCGACTGCGGTGGCCTCCCAGTCATCATGCGTCACGGCGAGGGTAATGCGGGGAGCGCTGGTTGGGTGAATCAACGCGAACGGCATCAGCGCCAATCGAACGGCGGCCGGGCCCACGATCACGCAGCGCTCCAGCAAGGTGAGCGGAAGAGCCTGCTCCAACGCCGTGAGGCTGTCGATCATCCGGCTGGATGGACTCGATGTTCCCCTGCGCATCTCAACGAACCATGCCGCGGGGCCCCGACACAGGCGCTACGCTTGCAGTGTCCCGGCAACCCGAATCGACCATGCTCTCCGTCCTTTTCGTTACGGCTCTTACAGGTGGATGCGCTGATCCAGCGGCCTACTACGCGAGCATCGACACGCAATCAGCGGCCACTGCCCGAGCGACCCTCCACGATCGCATCCGCGGCCACACTCGGATCCCCTACACCAGCTCAACCCAGCTTGATGTGTGGTCGGTCTTGGAGATCACGGACGAGGACCCAGCGGACGCAAGCCGAATCGTCGACGTCTACCGAAACACTTCCTACCTCAAGACCGAACGTCCCTATCAACGCGAGCATAGCTGGCCGAGCAGCCTGGGTTTTCCGAATGATGGCGCCACCAACTACCCGTACACCGACGTGCACCATCTCCACCTCGCGGATGGGAGCTACAACGCGAGCCGCGGGAACCTGCCCTTCGACTGGTGCACAGGGTCGTGCGCGGAACGCCCGACCACCGAGACAAACGGCGTCGGTGGCGGCACGGGCGTCTACCCCGGCAACTCCAACTGGCGGGCGTCAGACCGGTGGGAGGTTTGGAGAGGACGCCGCGGCGATATCGCTCGGGGGCTGCTTTACCTGGACGTGCGCTATGCGGGTGGAGCTCACCCTGCGACCGGACACCTCGAGCCAGATTTGATCCTCACCGACGATCGGTCGTTGATCGCTACCTCTGGCGGGGTCAATGCGCCCGTCGCTTATACGGGAATGCTCTCCGTCCTCTTGGAATGGCATGCGCTCGATCCGCCAGATACCCGCGATGCCGGCAGGAACGCTGGCGCGTGCGTCGCTCAGGGCAATCGGAACCCGTTTGTTGATCGCCCCGAGCTTGCTGCGTGTGTCTTCCTGGACAGTTGCTCAGCCATCATCTTCGTCGATGGTTTTGAGAACTAGACCGGGGTGAAAGCCTGCATGTCCGTGCGAGACCCAGTAGAGCAGCAGCCCGCTATGGAACATGGGCGCCGTCCCTGATCCTCAACTGCGCTGCAGCCTTGCGGACCGGGTGCAACCAGCGCCATTGGCCCGAGGTGATAGCCGTCTGGTCGAGTTCTTCAAGCCAGACGTCTCGCTCTCCCCGAAGCTGCAATGCGAATTCGAGGGTGTGCTGCGGTGCACTGCCAGAGAAGATCTGACGCAATGTGCGAGTTGCGCGTTCTAAGTGGGCCTCGGACGCAAACCGGGCAGGTTCTGTGCGTTCCACCTCGAAGATCCAGCGGTATTGCTCGAGCTGACGTAGACCCAACGCACGCGAAACTTCCATGGCAGCAAAAAGCGCGCGCGACTCGTGTCCGGTTAGATAGCAGCCTCCGGTCCAATGCTGGTGAACGTACACCACCTTCGATTTTTCAAAGCACCAGGCGTGGCCCCACGCTCTGGCTTCACGAAGCTGGATATCAAAGCGGTGAGCTGACGCGAATATGTCCCGATCGTCGAGTATTCCCGAGGTATCAAGTGACCTCCAGTTCATATCTGGACACAGAACATCGATCGATGCGAGTGGGATCCCGGTGCAGGAGTGCTTGTCAGGGAAATTCTCGGAGGGGGTCGCACAATCGACGACAGAAGCGACCACGCCACCCTCCCCGGTGTGCTCATCAGGCGACAATCGAAATCCTCTTTCTCGAAGATCCTCTACCCGGAAGCGCAGCAGAGCGGAAGGCGAAACGCTGAAGGGGTATCTCGCAAGCGAGGTTGGCAGATCCTCCCAGAATGAGATTTGAAAGTGTTGCCCACCCAGCGCGGCCGCCTCACGCTTCAGGTCGTTGAGGCCGGGGTGGCAATTGTGCCCGGCAAAATCCATGTTGAGCCTGGCTCTGAAAAAGCGGTCTGGAGGTATGCTCTTCAGCGTGGCAACGCAGTTTCCCCTGTACAGGTAGTTTTCCATATCACCTCCAATAAAATTCGTAAAATTCGAGATCTTCGGAGGAAAGGAGAGAACACATACATCCGCACTTTCCATCTTAAGCCGAGCAGAAACCCCTGGTTTCAGTTCAGGACCAGAGAGGGTGCTGGCTGGTCAGGTGATCAACCATTAGGGCGAGGCTGCGTCTGCAAACCACGAAATAAGCATGCCTGTAGGACTGTCCGAGACTTTGTATCCATCAATCAGAAGCGAGGTCACGACGGCGCCACGCAGCTCAGTCGACATATCTATCGGAAAGATCACATTCACATGACCCAATCCTTGCTCCGCGGCCGCTAGAATGGTTGGGTAAATTTCTGCGACTAGTGAATCTGCCTTGGCCTCCAGATCTATGCGCCTAGCGCGCCTAGTAGCCGAAGACGCGTGACCCGCGAAGAGACGTGTTCGGCAGCCCGGGTTGCTCTCGCTCTGTTCAGGTTCATAGGGTACTTCGTAATTCACCGGCTTCGCATCCATCTGGCATTTTCCTCTCTGCGTTACGCTTCTTTATACCACCGTTCACCGATCCCCTTGCCGGCAACGCTTTTCCGATACCGTGTTGCTCAGCGAACTTGACGGCGTTGGTTAGTAGCCAGTACTCGCTGTCTGTGATCGCTGCCCCGCTCTCAAGCCATTCGCGCATCACCGCTTCTACAAGGGGGACTCGAGCACAGGCATGCGTAAGCTGTCCCATGGCCCAAGGGGATATCGGCTTGTCGCGCGTATCGGGAGTGACATTGCCACTCGCTCTGAAGAGCCTCATAGCGACCAAGAGTGGTCCGATGCTGCCGACTAACAGGTACAGGGTATCGAGTTCGATACCAGACATCACAAGACCGAATGCTACCGCCATCGCAGAAGTCCCAGACAGAACGAGCCAGGTCCGCCGCCGGGTGGCTTTGCTCTCGGCCTGGGCGAAGGCCGCCGAACATTCCGAAGCCAATTGAGGTGTATGAGCGCGGAGCCGCAGCGTCAAGGTAAGTTCCAAGTCGGAGAGTCCGGTACTGTCAGCAGAGGTTGACGGCGGGAGGGGAGACAACATGTTATGTACCCTGCACTCTTAGGGACGCACGAAGCTGAGACAGGCCAGCGCGATTCCAAAACGCCTGGACGCCCGAAGCACGGCCAGATGGAACGCCTCAATATCATGCTCGATCGGGGGAGCAGCGTCTTGACCGGAGTTCGCTACTTCAATCACTGTGAAACTCCCAGCACTTAGGTTTGCTTACCGGATCGGGGCCGCGCCAATACGGCGCAAAGCGTCACTGACTATATCCATGCCGAACATGGTGTCCTGCGGCGCTGGACAGCCGGCCAGATCACAAGCGGTGCACGCGGCTTGGTACGCGGTACAGCGTTCGCGGTAGAGAGCTTGCAGTGCAACCACTACCAGGCTTCGATCTGAACCCACCAGCGCTTCTATCATCTTCGGTTCATCCTGTTCTTATCGGTTCACTGCTCAGCATCAGAACCAACAGCGTCAGGGGACATCTGTTTGATTAGATGAAGATAATGTCGATGGCTTTTCCTCATGTAAAGATAGAGTGCAAATAGCAGTACGTTCATGACTACACCTATCCACATGAGGTATGGCTTGGGGTCGGAGTATAGGAGGAGGAAAGTCAGAGATCCAAAGACCCATAGGATTGCAATCCCACAGGCATTCATCATTCGTTTCGATGAAGATGCCATGACCATCAGCGCGTAGGTTTCTGCTTCCTCAGAATTCTTAAACGTCATATCACTCGCCTTCAGTTAATCCTTCGCATTAACGCTCTGCAATATCAAGCCATGAATTACGAGATCCAATGATTACCGTTGGGCGGGATGATCACAGACTCGTGAGGAGAGGGTTTCGGGTTCAAAGCGGGCTCATTCCTTAGTCTGAGGTGGATTCGCGGACCGTGTGATAGGTCCCGTAGATTCGGCGTCACACTCCGGGCGGCTTTTGTGGCTCGGCGGAAAAACCGTCCACTACGAACAGAACTATGCATAGAAGAAAACCTCGGAAAACAGCCTCACTCACAACTTCTCTGTTGACGCCTGACTCGAGAATTCGCAGCGCAACTGGTCCTAGAAGAGTCAGAATGAGGGCCAAACCAATTGCAGGTATCGCCAGCCGAGCCGGGGCGAACGCCGCCATTATGCCGCCACCGAATAGGATTATCACTACCAGTACTGTTTCCACAATCAGATTCCTAGGTGTTGGAGAACAGCGCTGCCAAGATGCGCGCGGATTGGATCATCTGACAGTGACATTTCTACGCTGCGGGCGGACACAGATTTTGCATCCCAGTCGATAGTGAACCGCTCGTGATAATGGACGATCACCACTGTTAGCATTTTGGGAATCATCACTGCTTTAACGACATTCAAAGCGCTGGTTCGATAAGCAATGTCCTCTACAAGTCTCTCTATCGCCCTTTCGGGAGGCATGGCGTACTGGAACGTTAAGCCTCCCAAGCGAGCCACTACTATCGTGTTGGTGCATTTGGACTCAGGCTCTTCGCCTGAATCAAGATGAATCACGTCGAATAGCGTGGTGACACCGTTAATGTTTACCTTGAGCATCTCGATCCTCGAACTCTGCTGGAGTAAAGACTTCGATGGTGTATCAGCGGATAACAGCTCCGCGATGCCTACCGCTTGAAGCGAACCGGCGCTCGTACTTGCGGGGATGACCAACGGCCCCCGCGAGACAGTGAGTAACTGTCTCCGGGACAACCGGCGGCACTACCCGCTTTGGATCTGTCCAGCAGGGCGCGACAGCAGCGTAAGACCGCTCTCAAAGAGGTTTCTGAGGGGGGCGCTGACTGTTGACGGTAGTTCGTGAAACACGACGGAATCAGGATCGGAACGCATTGCCCGTTTCACCTGCTCGGTCAACTCCTGTTCCGAAGTAGCTCGGATCGCAATCGTGCGTAGCCCTGCCCCAGGAACGGCTCCTACGAAGACATCTTCCGGAGCCTCAGGCCATTCATCGCGGATACGATCGAACGCCCCCACGTTCCAGCAGCGCAAAAACTCCAATCCCTGATCGGTTTGGAGAGCGAAGGCGATCGCGGCGATCGCGCCTGTGGGGTCAACAGTCGTGTTCATGCATCAGCTCCATGCTTTCGGGAAGGGTGGGGAATACATGTCGGATCCCGGATGACTAGGTACATCAAACTATATCCAGGCTGTCATTCTTACACCATCTGGGACCATGCAATTGAGTCCCGGAGGGCACGCAATCAACCACTGCAGCTCGCACCAGGTCAGGCATATGCATCCACCTGATGGTCATCTTGGGCCAAGGCCACAGCCGCAGCGGAGAGCATTCCCAGGTTGCGCAGCGCACCGTCTAAACGGTTGATCTCGCGGTCGGTCAAGCTCTGCAGGCGATCGTGATCGACAACGGTCTTGGCCGCACGAAGGAGCTCGCCAACGCCAGCTCGCAGCTCGCGCAGCTCGCCTGGCACCAGCCGCTCGCCGGCCAGAGCACGATCAAGGATGTCGAGAGCGTCGATCAGACGGTCCATGTGCGATCGCTCAAGCCGGAAGACAGGTTTTTCATTGATGCTCCCCAACCTTGAACCGCACATCACCGGAACCTTGGATGCGTGTATCTCGCTGCGCCGGATCCCCTGACACAACGATGTCGCCAGAGCCAATGAGGCGGCATCTGACGCTTACTGTAGCGTGGGCCCGTATCTCGCCACTCCCACGCAGATCGCATTCGAGGTTCTTTGCTTCGAGTTCCTTGATAAGGACGTCACCCGATCCAGATAGGTCAACCCGCAGCGAATCAACGTGCCCTCGAGCGCGGAGAGTCCCAGAGCCCTTGAGGTAGAGCTCAAGGGTACTCTGCTCAACGCCATTCATGACTACATCTCCGCTACCTCCAAGAGTAACGGTGGCAGGGGCGCTCGCCTGAGCCACAAAGACAGCGACTCTTCCAAGATTGGGGGCCTGCCCACCACCAGTGATCTCTACGCCGTTGATTCGAATGCTTCGCCCTGCCGCGATAGAGCCGCCTGAAGCAGAAACGTACACGTCGCCCGTCGAAGCAACGCTACCACAGGCTGATAACGTCACGCTCGCGCCGCCAACGCTGAAATGTACATCACTACCATTCCGCCCAATCAAGAATTCGCCATCGGAAATAGAAAGCGTTACAGAATCGCATGCAGCTTGAGATTCACCCACAACAACCAGCGCGCTTGTGCTTGAGCGGCACCAGTAGAGATCCACTCCGCCGACAACTCGCAACTGCCTTATGCCGGCATCAAGGCCCACCACTGGTTCAACAGCGAACGCTCCAAGTGATCCGAAGCCAGCACTTGGTCTACTGCCCGCAGACCTGATGTTCTCTTGGAAAAGCTCGTAGATCGCATTGAAATTCATCAATTTTCCTTCACGTTTCTTTGGGCGATAACGTATGAGAGTCGTGTGCAGAGGTTCGCGATTTTAATGATGTCAGCGTCGGCTTGCGCGCGGCTCCAATGGTTCCGGCCTATGAGAACCCCGACCAAGTTCGGTGGCCGGATCCGTACATCATCGATTTCTAGAATCCACTGAAGCCGTCCGGATTCTTGGAAGTTGGCCATGATCCGCCAGTTAAACCGTAGCGTCTTACGAAAGGCGTTCGCACCAGACAACTGTTGATGGAGTGCGAATGAAAAATCATGTGGCGCCTCGAAGACTACGTATGGTCGCGTTCCATCACGAGGATGGCCTTCACACGACCAAAGGGTATGTACACCAGGTATGTGATTAATGGCATCGCAGAGCGGCGCTATGCCTGGCTCAATGTACGGGGTTTCGGAAACCACGCTTGAAGGATAGGGAATCGCTGGATCGGTCGGATGCATGCGCATGGGCTTAGCTCGGTGACCAAATGACGTGATGTGACGAAGGTCATTCTGGTTTCTGGGCTTCAGCTGCCCCCCACCGGTACAACCGTCATCGAATCGCCCCTAGACTCTGGTTATGCGATTTTTGCGTGAAATGCCCCAATCACTAATGAAATCGCGTATACAGCGAAAAGTCCGGCCCAGGCCCAGCGAATGACTCGATTATGCGGTGTCTGAACGGGTTTGAAGATGTCTGAGAAGACCCATCCGATCAGCACGGTTGCGAGTACGATGAGCGAAACATTAGCTAGCGTCCATCCGTCGGCCAGGGAAGACTCTGCGCCAAAGCCTGCTGCCGCACCTCCTCCCACAATGCGGAGGAAGAAGGATCGAGCAGTGAATCGACGTTTCGCAACTTCGGAACTTTGGTGCATGGGTTTCATTCTCCTGCCTCAGTATTCTGGGAGCCGATGCAACACGATCGTAACGGAAAGATCCGCAGTATGATCCCGGCAGCTGCGCAGACCAGCGCCAACTGCCAGGCCGGAACTGTCATCAGAAAGGCGCTAAAGGGACCATTGGAGGGAGTAACGCTAAACTGGAAGGCCCAAACTAAACGTGATGGAGCCATAAATCACCGCGAGACCGAATCTCCACGTCAAGGCGAACATCGCAGTAACCACTATTGCCAACAAGAATACAAACGCCATGGACTGACTCCTCGTCATTTTTCAGGGTTCTTGCTTATGAAGCCCCAGTCGTAAGCTCATACAAAGGCATACGTCTGCCTCGAATACGTGTGGACGTTGTTCCCTTTCAGTCACCGGTGTTACAAATGCTTGTAATGAAGGTGGCTCCTAGATTGTGAAGATCAGCCCTTTGTTGAGAAGTCGCCTGTGAGTTGCTCTGATTCACCAGCACGGTCTTGATGCATACGTTCACGAATGTCCAAGCAAGCGTACAGCCTAAGCGAATCCGTATACGTCAAGTTTCCTTCCCTAAACCATGCAATCGCGCGACTTACTTCTTCTACCCCACCAAGATCAAGACCACGCTCAATAAGTCTGTAAGGCCATCCCATCGGGCGTTCCCGCATGTCTGCATCGAGAAACAGTACCCAATCCAAAACGTAGACCACACTTACGACCACCGATGCCGCGACAAGCCAGTAGGAGCTGAAACCAAACGCACCAAATGCGACAAGCTGAACTAGTAGTAGTAACGCGAGAGCGACTGCACTGCCCCAACCGAACACTGTTGCGGCTGGGATACCTAAATGTGCATTCTTCTTCCTAATCTTCACGCTGCTGTCTGCATCCCGAAGAGCATCGCGCCACGCAGTGTAAAGATGGTCTTCAGGTGAGGGGGATGGTCCGACTTCTTCCAGAACGGCGGCGATTGCAGAGTACTTTTGGAGCTCGGCGTCTAGGTCGACAATTTGCTGCATTTTCTTCACGTCATGCGCTGACAGCATTGAACAGTGCATCAGCGGTGTTAGGGCTTCCCGTGTCGATTCAATCGTGCCGTCAATCCGCGGCAGAGTGGAAATCTCCGATAAGCTGGCCTGCTTCAGCTCCAAAGGAACACCTCCGAGCAAACTGCGTAGCCGATTTCTGCGACGAAAGGCCGCTTCTGCCCGCGTGAGATCATCGCCATTCTGGTGCCGTTCAATTGTGGCGCGCAAGACGCGGAGATGCGTTGCCAGCTCAGTTTCGATGGAATGGATGATCGTTTGGATGGCGTTATTCATTGCATCAACCCAAGTACCGTTGCTAATCCTAAGGATGGTTCAGCCCAAACGCTGTGGTTGGAAGCTGGCTTGTCGCACACAATACTAGCGACGGCCATTCGCGGCTTAGTTCCGCCGACTGTGGAGAGGTGTTCTGAAGCATCTGTCATTTCACCGGTTGGCCTGATACCCTGATTTCAATGTATCCATTGCTCGGTTTACTCAGCACACTGGTGACAGTCAGTGCTCTCAGATGCTGGCGGATAAGAGATCTATAAGTCTGGCAGATTTCGTGCGGACTTTGTCCCTTGACGGCATCGGTTGGAATCCTCGCTCTTTCTCTGCGCCTGCTTGGACCGGGCGTCCCTGCCCCGATTCGCTTTCCATACCGCCCACGGTAGTTGGCCGTTGCAGGATCCAGTGACGAAATGCCGCGTATTTTGAGGACATATCCGACAGCCACGGCGGGGCATCCCTGCCCTTACCTCGTCAGCGCCTTCCTGGCGTGTGCTCCATCCTGGAGCACGAAGGTCGACCCGCCGCGCCACTTCCGTGTGGATGGGCTTCGTGCCCCGGCGCCGGTCGGTCTCACCGCTTGAGATTCACGATGGGACAGGAAGTCCCTGGGTCAAGTTGCGTCAAGTTGTTGAAGACGTTCACCAGTGGGCTCCGAACTGAGAACAGCGTCCAGCGCAGCGTTGGTACGTTCCTGCCAGTCGCGAACGTTCGTCTTGAGCCCATCCGCATAGACCTCCCTCAAGAGTTCAACGCAGATCATCAATCGTTCAAAATCGGCGCAGCCATCTCCGCGCCGCTCCGCGCGCAGCCGCGCGCACTCCGCCGCCAGACTTGCTGCGTATGCACCCGCCTCGTTCCAGACGACATCCGCTGCGGGGTTGCGCGCGTCGGCCGGATGATCGCCTCGCCTCGCCTCCGCCACAATTGCGTGGCAACAGGTGCACATCACATCGAACCAACGGAAGGTGTCGCCCGCCTTCAGGTCGTATCCCTGCGACGCGCCACAGAGGGGGCAGGGGTGCAGCTGCACACTCGACTCGCTCATTGCTGATCCTGTATGGATGTCTGCTTGGCCTTCTCTTCCTGTCCTGGCGCGAGGCAAGTAACTGGAATCGTCTTGCATGCGTGATTTTTCTACGATCGGCACAACGTTTGATGGGCGCGACAGCCCCTCCACCTCCTCCCCTTCATAAAGTAGCCACTGCGCGCTAGTCGCAAAAATCCAAATACACAAAGCCCCAATGCGCGAAGCCCCATCGTCGATGAGCCCGGTTAGGTAGAGCCCACCGTGCAGTACCGCTACCAACAGAATCTGGTAGAGGATGGCGCGCTCCGCAGGCGACGGCCAGAGTTTCGTTACGATGTTCATGCTTGTTGGTTTCCTCGCTTCAGAATCACTTCCACACCGGTGTCGCGTCGCGCCTGCGGTTCTGTTTCATCTATGAAAACGGGTTGAGCACTCGTAGGCCAGTGGGCGCTAAATGTACAGCGTTGCGCGTTGCAACCGTAGTGTCATCCGTCGGAGCCATCGGGGGATCGCGCAGGAGTTCCTCGCAACGCCTCCGCCTCCTCCCCTTGCAAAACCAGCAACTGCACGCTAGTCGCAATAATCCAAATGCTCATAACTGCGATGCGCGCAGCCACATCGTCGATGAGCCCGGTTAGGTAGAGACCGCCCATCGCCAGGACGAACACCATGTTCCCGATGGTCAGTCGAACCCCCAAGTCCATGAATCCGGGGCCGGAGCAGTGGCGCTCAACTGCAGAACGGATGATCGGGTCGATTTCCATCTCGCTTTCAAACTGGGAGCGCCAATCTGGATAGCGCCAGTTGAGATGCGCGACCAGGAGTTGCCGGCTCACCTCATCGATCAGAGGCGACGCGGCGCTATGTTGCAGCGTGGCCAGGTCGAGTTCCTCCAGGGCCTCCACGAACGCTCGCTTCCGCTTGATTAAGGAGAAGACCGCCGTGCAGAGCGCAGCAGCAGCTGCCGCCGCAGGAGCGATCGTGAAAGCAGAGTCGAGCTGAAGCAGGCCGAGACCTATCCAGAGCGAAGCGAAAACTGCGAATGGCGACAACATCCAACGCTGGTCAAGCGGCGGAAGAGCTACGACCTGCGGACCATCGGCGTACAGCCGGCTGCGAGGTGATGAGGGTTGCATGGCCAGGGTTCCTGGGTTGTGGGATTAGGGGTGATGCCAAGTAGCGTGAGCTTCTGCCGCACGCCCAACCTTGCCTCTGTCGCTCGGATGTTTTTCGGCTCCGAAACGGGTTCGTCCTTGGTGCGTGCGGCCATAGTCAGAGCTCTTAGCCGTCAGAGCCATCCTGGTGATCGCGCAGGAGTTCCTCGCAACGGTCAACGATCATGCGGTTCGCAACCCGGCAACGATTCCACCCAAGCAAAGCGATGACCAACGAGGCCGTCAGCGCTGATACCGGCACCATCGGAAACAACGCGTTAAAGTTTTGAAGAAATGCTCCGGCCACCAGCATCGCTATCAGAGCGGCGAGGCTCGCAGAAACGCTAAACCACAGCATGCGCATCCCGGCGCGTTGCTTCGCGTGAGCAACGCGCAGGATGGGGTCATTGTTGAACACTGATAGATGCGATTCGGATTTCAACGTTCAATCCTTGATCGAAAGTGCTTCGCGCTGAGCGGCCAAAGCAGACGCAGCCTCGCACATCTTTTCGGCGCGGTTCAGATCCGAGTGTCTCAACGCTCTTTCACTACCATCGGCCACGACAAGCAGCTGTTCACGGACGCACCCGGAAACCTCATTGAGCTCAGCGAGAGAAAGCTCACGGAACTGCTTGTGATCGAAAACTATGGGGACTGCTCCAATAGCGATTATTGCCGCAAGTATCGCCAGTATTGGACCTCTTTCGAGTTCCGGTATTCTGGCGACTGAGGGAATATGTGGGTAGTTCGAATTCATGTCGGTGTCCTTGTTCACCGCAATTGTGCGGTAGTGGGTACGTTCAGCAGCGCCATCCTTCATTATCACGCCCGACAGCTGAAACATCACGCTAGACCAGTAGGCAGCTTGCTTCAATGCTCCGGAGCGTGCTGCATCTCTACATCCAAGATCAGCGATCTCCGCTACCAGTTCGGCAGGATCGCCGCGGCGCCGCGCCACCACGCACCAGGCCCAGCTGGGCGAAGGTGAGGTCGTCGGGAATGGCGATAACGATCGTTGCACCACGCATCAGGCCTGCACTCCCTGGATATCGATCACTGCGGCTGCGGCCGCGGCCTCAAGGGCTTCGTCGCCCGGCCACAGGTAGGCAGGACAAGAGGGAAGACGATCAATCTCGACAGCCGCAGCGACGCGCTTACCAAGCTCCGTGACTGATTGCAGGCTGTCGATGAGCCCCAGCGCCGTCGTTTCCGAGATCCACTCGCGCAGCGCCATCGTCGAGCCAAAGTAGGTGCGCAAGGGCACGCTTTCCACAGCGGCGCGCAGCACAGCCAGATGGAAGATCGAGATCGCGCTCCGCGTTGCTTTCGTGGACATGCTCATATCGTTCGATTTGTTCCTAGTAGTCACATTCCACCCAGAAGGGGCCGAGGTGCAGGACGTAGTGCCAGCCGTCGTGCCAGGTACGCTCAGCGAGCAGCCTCGGTTTTCCCGGCCACGTCTCCCATCCCCACGACCATCTGCCTCGAAGCAGGTGTCGCATCACTTCGATCATCTCCGCTTCCTCCGTTCTCGAGATCTTCAGCCCGACCTGGCATAGGCGTTGCGCCTGTCGGTTCTAGGCTTCTGCAGCCGGCGGACCAGGCTGCACAGAACCAGCGTTTCCTTGTGCTTTTCGCCCTGCAGTGGCGGCTCGCCCCAGATGTTGCCCGCGGGGACGTTGTGTGTGCGGTGCATGCGCCGGCCGTCCCACTCCAACAGGCCCCAACCGGAAGGGATCTCCGCCGGC
>NZ_JBILJQ010000151.1:0-4562 GCF_044377145.1 Aquimonas sp. | reverse complement strand
CGTGACCCTGCCCAGTGAACTCGGAAGCAACGAGATCGCAAGCATGAGCGAATCCGCCACTCAGGAGAACGAATGACAGCTATCTGGTGAACAGGCTGTCTCAAAGGGGTTGACGCGTTCCGCAGGGACACCTCCAAACTCGTGCCCGCTTCAAGCACGCCTGACCCTCCTCGCGGGACGCGAGACTCCGGCAAAGCGCGACCGCGCTGTTATACAAGCGACTGTTTTACATGAATATTTTCGCACGGCAGACTTTGGCCCGCGAGGCAAGAAAAAAACTCACGCAGAGATACGCAACCCGAAACGAACGGAGAAACTCGCTTGTCAGCGGTGCGGGAACGGTGTGTCGCGAGTCTCTATCCAGAACTCGCGGCTCCCCGGCTCAGGCCCAGAGGCGATGAATCATCACGCAAAGTCGCATCTGAGTTGAACACTACGGCAGACGAGCGCGGTCCTCCCCAGCAAGCGCCGCCTCAAGCCTGCGGCGCATCCGGCTGTCGCTCAGGTGCAGCCTGCTGGAATGCTTGCAGCTGCAGGCAATTGGTCTCGATGCGCAGCAGGGTGGGATAGAGGCTGAGGTCCAGCTGCACCCGGCGCGCGTTGTAGAGCTGGGGGATCAGGCAGCAGTCGGCCAAGGTCGGAATGTCGCCTTCGCAGTAGTCGCCGGTCGACGGGTTGTCTTGCGCCAAGGCTTCGAAGGCGGCGAGGCCCTCACTCATCCAGTGCTGCGCCCAAGCCTCGCGGCCAGGCTGCTCCATTTTCAGCTCGCGCTCCAGATACTGCAGCACGCGCAGGTTGTTCAGTGGATGAATATCACAGGCGATCAGCTGGGCGAGCCCGCGCACCCGCGCGCGATCGCGCGCGAGCGCAGGCAGCAACGGCACCGCCGGATAGCTCTCGTCGAGGTACTCGATGATCGCCAGCGACTGCCGGATCACGCGCTCACCGTCCAACAGCACCGGCACCAAGCCTTGGGGATTGATCTCACGGTAGGCGGCTGAGCGTTGCTCGCCGCCGTCGTTGAGCAGATGTACCGGCTTCTGCGCGTAGGCCAGGCCCTTCAGATGCAGGGCGATGCGCACACGGTAGGCAGCGCTGGAGCGCCAGTAGCTGTACAGGGTCAGCATCTCGCTCATGCGGCCTCCAACGTGATCGGGCTCACAGAATCTACGCGTCTGCGCCGGCCTGAACAAGGCCGACACGGCGGTCGCGGCGGTCGCGGCGGTCGCGGCGGTCGCGGCGGGTCAGCCAGACTTCTGCATCACCTGATCGATGGCACCGAAGATACTGGCGCCGCTGCGATCGAGCATCTCGATGCGGACTCGATCTCCGAAGCGCATGAAGGGCGTGCTGGGCTTGCCGTCGCGAATGATCTCGAGCATACGCTTCTCGGCGAGGCAGGATGCGCCACGGCCTTCATCCTGATTGGCGACCGTGCCGGAGCCGACGATGCTGCCGGCGACCAGCGGCCGAGTGCGCGCCGCGTGGGCGATCAGTTGGGCAAAGCTGAACTGCATGTCCTCGCCGGCCTCGGGCGCGCCAAACCACTCGCCATTGATGTGGCTGAGCAGGGGCAGATGGACCTTGCTGTCGAGCCAAGCCTCGCCCAGCTCATCTGGACTGACGAACACCGGCGACAGGGTCGAGCGCGGTTTCGACTGCAGAAAGCCGAAGCCTTTCGCAAGTTCATCGGGGATCAGGTTGCGCAAAGACACATCGTTGATCAGGCCGATCAGCTGGATGTGCTGCGCCGCATCGACCGCATTGACGCCCATCGGCACGTCATCGGTCACCACCACCACCTCGGCTTCCAGATCGATTCCGAAGGCCTCATCCGGCACCAGCACCGGGTCATTGGGGCCATAGAAGCCGGCGCCGACGGCGTGGTACATCAAGGGATCGACGTAAAAACTCTCCGGCACCGTGGCGCCGCGGGCGCGACGCACCCGGTCGACGTGCGGCAGATAGGCCGAGCCATCGACGAACTCATAGGCGCGCGGCAGCGGCGCGGCCAGACTGTGGGTTTCCAGCGTAAACGCAGCCTGGCCTTCGACCAACGAAGCGCCGCCTTGCAGGGCCTCGAATGCAGCGTTCAGTCGCGGCGCGGTGTTGTCCCAATCCTCGAGAGCACGTTGCAGGGTCAGGGCAATCGACGGCACGCGCACTGCGCGGCCTAGATCACGCGAGACAACGATCAGGCTGCCGTCACGGCCGCCCTCTTTCAGGCTTGCAAGCTTCATCGGGTGTCCTTCAGTCGGGCACTGCCGCGGCAATCGCCGGGCAGCTCAGGGGCGGTTGGGATCGAACTGGGCCTTGAGCCCGGACCAGCAGTCGGGGTAGTCCGACTGCCGGTGTGCAGCATCGAGCGCCTGCCGGCTGGGGCGGATCACCCGCGGCGCTTCCAGCATGAAGGCCATGGTATCGACGATCACGTCAGGCTTGGACAGTTCGGCCGCGGAGGCTTTTTCGAAGGTCGCCGCGTCGGGGCCGTGCCCGCTCATGCAGTTGTGCAGCGAGGCGCCACCCGGCACGAAGCCTTCTGCCTTGGCGTCGTAAGCGCCATGCACCAGGCCCATGAACTCGCTGGCCACGTTGCGGTGGAACCAGGGCGGGCGGAAGGTGTTCTGTGCCACCAGCCAGCGCGGCGGGAAGATCACGAAGTCCAGATTGCTGACTCCATCGGAATCGCCGGGTGAGTGCAGCACCAGGAAGATCGACGGATCCGGGTGATCAAAGCTGATCGAACCGATGGTGTTGAAGCGGCGCAGGTCGTAGCGGTAGGGCGCGTAGTTGCCATGCCAGGCCACCACATCGAGCGGGCTGTGGCCGATCGGGGCGCGCCATAGCTGGCCCTGGAACTTGGCGATCAGCTCGAAACTGCCTTCGCGCTGCTCGTAGCGGGCGGTCGGGGTTTCGAAGTCGCGCGGGTTGGCAAGACCATTGCTGCCGATCACGCCGAGGTCAGGCAGCTTGAGCAAAGCACCGAAGTTCTCGCACAGGTAGCCGCGCGCGCTGCCGTCCGGCAGGGCCACGCTGAAACGGATGCCACGCGGGATCACCGCGATCTGCTGCGGCTCGATCTCGACCCGCCCGAGTTCGGTGTCAATACACAGGCGGCCCAGCTGCGGAATGATCAGCAGCTCGCTGTCGGCGCTGTAGAAGTAGCGGTCGACCATGTCACGGTTGGCGGCATACAGGTGCACCGTCATGCCGCCGGCATCGGGGCCGCCGTTGCCACCCATGCTGAACTGTCCGTCGATGAAGTCGGTCGGCTCGGCCGGCAAGGGCAGCGGGCTCCAGCGGTACTGCTCGGGGCTCGCGGCCACCTCGTCGAAACGATTGTGGAAACGCGGCTGCGCGTAGGGCTCGAAACGGCCGTGCAGCGCCGCCGGGCGGATCCGGTACAGCCAACTGCGGCGATTGGCATGGCGCGGCGCGGTGAATGCCGTGCCGGAAATCTGCTCGGCGTACAGACCGTAGGCGCAGCGCTGCGGCGAGTTGCGGCCGACCGGCAGCGCGCCGGGCAAGGCCTCGGTGGCGAAGTCGTTGGCGAAGCCGGTGAGGTAGGTGGGGTTTGCGGGGACTTGCGTCATGGCAGTGGTTCTCGCGTTAGCCCCTCGCCCCGTGGGAGAGGGGTTGGGGAGAGGGTCCGGTCGTGCAGCGCGTTCCAGATCTGCGCAAGCACGTCTTCGGTTTGGGTCAGCGCGTCATGGTTCCAGAAGCGCAGCAGCTGGAAGCCCGCGCGCGTGAGGAAGTGGCTCTTCGCTGCATCCACATCGGGTGAGTGCTGCGAACCATCCAGTTCGACCACCAGCAGCTGCCCGAGACAGACGAAGTCGACGACATAGGGCGGGAGGGCATGCTGCCGGCGGAACTTGAAACCACCGAAACGACCCGCGCGCAGGTGGTGCCAGAGCGCCTGTTCGGCATCGGTGGTGGTGTGGCGCAACTGCTTGGCATTCGCCAGCGTCTCCGAGGGCAGCGGGGGAATGACGCGATTGGCCATCTGAAGTCTCTCCCCGCTCTTGGCTGCTCGATGATCAGATTTGGGAGCGGCGCGGGCTGATGGCTGAGGAGGCGATTGATGCGCTCGGCCAGGCCGAACCCTCTCCCCAACCCCTCTCCCACGGGGAGAGGGGCTCAGGCTCGGGCCTCGATCCGCCCGACGCGAACTCCGAACTCCGAACTCCGAACTCCGAACTCCGAACTCCGAACTCCGAATCTCGAATCTCGAATCTCGAATCTCGAATCTCGAATCTCGAATCTCGAATCTCGAATCTCGAATCTCGAATCTCGAATCTCGAATCTCGAATCTCGAAATCAGATTCCTGCGTCCAATCCCGCCCCTTACAGGAACCCCCGCTTCATCTGATCCCGCTCGATGCTCTCGAACAGGGCCTGGAAGTTGCCCTCACCGAAACCCTCGTTGCCCTTGCGCTGGATGATCTCGAAGAAGATCGGGCCGATCGCGTTCTGGGTGAAGATCTGCAGCAGTTTGCGCGATTTGGTTTCGAGGTCGGCGTCGATCAGGATCTTGTTCTTGCGCAGGCGCGGCACGTCTT
>NZ_JBILJQ010000150.1:0-4588 GCF_044377145.1 Aquimonas sp. | reverse complement strand
CAGACTGCGCGCCCAGGTGATGCCGTAGGGCGCTCGCGCAGGCCCGATCCTTGCCCAAACCGCCGCTTGCGCGGCCGCCGCCTACCCGGCAGACTCGCCGAAAAGGGCGTTTGAATTTCCTATACCTGGCCTCCGCCGAGGCCACCGCGCCCGAAGTCGTCCTGCTGAGCGTTGCCGGCGGCCTCGTTGAAGCCGGCATCGTAGAACGCGTCGTGCAGCCAGTTGTTGGTGTAGAACAACTGGGTCAGGGCCGCCATCACCTGGTTCTGGCTGGCACCGGCAAGGGCATTGACGTCCTATCTCCTACTGCTGTTGGCGATAGGCGGTTGGTGTCAATCGTTTCGCCGCGCGAAAGGCCGAATAGAACGCCGAGCGGGAGTTGAAGCCGACATCCGCGGCGATCTGTGTGACGGTCCGGTCGGTGTCTCGCAACAGCGCGCAGGCCTCGGTGATGCGGGCTGCCGCGCAGTACTCGAAAAAGCTGGAATGCAAGCGACGACTGAACGTCTGCGACAGGTACGGCGCACGCACGCCGATGGCTTTTGCCAAATCATCCAGCGACAGCGCCGGGTCGCGATAAAGTTGCTCGACGGAAAAAGCCTGTTCGATACGCTCGGCGATCCGCGTCAGGTGGTCATCGTCCAGCTGTGAGCGCGCATAGGTGGTGGCGTCTCCGGCCTCGCGACCCACGCGCTCCGGGCTGGATTCGGCGAACTGCAGGGCCGGGCGCTGGCGCGTTGCCCACAGCCCCAGCGCCAGCACGGTCGCTAGCCCGGCGGCGCCCAAAGCGATCTCCAGTGCAGCCATCGGCGGTGCAAAGGTGTTGTAGGCGACCGTCAAGGACCAGCTGGCAGCGATGATTACGGTTATCAGTCGCAGCCAGCTGAGCTCACGCGCTTCGGTACTGCCAAAGTACTCGCGCAGTGTGGTGTTCAGCCACCGTAGACGGATCAGGACAGCCGCCATGTAAGCGCTGGCCTGCACGATCCACAGCGCGCTGGCGAGATCGAGCAGGATCTGCGCCAGCCGCGCAGAGTGGACCACCACGTGCCCGGCAAGCACTGCCGCGCGCTGCTCGGCCGGCAGCAACAGCGTCGCCTGGGATGCACCGAGCATGATCGCGCCCGGCAGCAGGTGCCACAGATCACGCCAACCCCAGACGCGCCGGTCGGCTGCGGAGATATCGTCCACATAAAACCAGAACAGTACGGGCAGCAGTGGCTGCAAGGGCGCCTGCAGAAGGGAGGCCACCACCAGACTGCCAGGATCGACCGCGGTCCACACATTGATCGCCAAGATCACGGCCATGACCAGGAAAAACACGGCCAGTGCCCGGTAGGCCGGCTCGCGTGGACGGCGCAGCTCCAGCACGCCAGCGCACATCAGGGCAGCGCCGCAACCCGCTCCATTGACTGCTGCGGTGACGACCTGAATCTCAAACATGCCTTTTTCCCGAACCCGCCCCGGCATCGGCTGTCCGCGCCGCTTGGACCGTCCTGACCGGGTGTCCTGTCCACGTGGACGGGCCGACAAGACCCTTTGTGATCTCCATGATCGGCCAATGAGCGGATGTCCGGCGTTTGCCCGCCGCTGTCCGCCAAACGGCCCCTGCTACGAGAGTGCGTCGGGGCCAACCCTCTGTCCAATCAAGGATGTTGATTTCATGCCCAGTCGTTGCGACTCATTGTACTTCCCGACTTCACCACCGGCACGATCTGGCACTGCAAGGCATGGCTTGTTCGCCGCCCTGGCCCTGACGCTGTCTTGTGCGTTCGTCCCGGTGGCCCACGCCAATGGACTCGGTCAGCTCTACGTGTTTGGTGACAGCAGCGCCGATCTCGGCACCCAGGGTCCCGACCGGCGGCCCAGCAACCGCGGTCCGATGTGGAGCGAAGCCCTGGGCTCAGCGCTGGGTCGCCCTTCGCGGCCCGCGATTGACCTGACCGGGCCGACCATCCGCTTCACCGGCGGCAGCAGTTACGCCATCAACGGGTCGACCACCGTGCGCTATTCGGATGCGCCCACCTTCGCCGATCAGCTGGACCTGTTTGAGAGCGCAGTTGGCCGCTTCGCTGCTTCCGATCTGATCTTCACGTGGTTCACCCGCAACGACATCACAAGCGCGTTTGCAGATGGACTGCCTTACGACCCTGTGGTCTACGCCGATCGTTACCTGGACGGCGTGGCGCGGCTGCGCGCACTAGGGGCGCGCAACATCGTCGCCTTCGGTGCCGAGGTCGGACTGCTGCCCGAGGCTCTGGTGATCGACGGCGGCTTGCCCGTCGAGTTGCTGGTCCAGCTGCGTGCGGCGACACAGTTGACGGAGGCTGAACTCTGGCCACGCCTCGCCAGCGCCGGCGTGTTCATCCTGGATATTGATCGGCTTGGCAATGCGATCCTCAGTGACCCGCAACGCTATGGCTTTGATTTCACGACGGACAGTTACCAGGGCCGGGGCGGCCCACCGCAACCCGAACAGTCCTATCCGAATGACGGCAATGTCTTCACCGCCGGGGGACACTACACCAGTGCGATGCAGGAAATTGTCGCCGGTTACGCTTTGGCGCAATTGCGTGCACGCGACAACTACGGCCAGACGCTGTCCAGCCTGGCTGCGAAGCATGCCCAAGTGCAATCTACGCTCCCAGAGTTGCTCGGCCTGCCGGCGTCCAATGGCTGGTCCTTTCACGCGGCCAGCACGCATGGCCGAAGCCGAACGAGCCCGGGGGGCGGTGTTGGCCAGACCCTGGAAGGCACTAGCCCCACCCTCGAACTGGGCCTCGTTCATCACGGCGACGACTGGCGGTTTGGGGCCGGGCTTTACAGCGGCAGATCTCGTCTGGAAGAAAAGCGCAGTTATCTGGCCGAGCGTGAGGATCTGGGCCTGTCCCTCGCTTCAGCATGGCGAATGAGCGAGGCGCTGGAGCTGCGCGCCGGGCTCGGTTACACAAAGGCCAGGTTTGATCAGATCCGTCGACAAGCACTGCTGGGCCCGGCCTCGGAATCGACCGTTGGCGAGACCGACGCCCGGGTGCTTTCCGCGGCGCTGGATGTTCAGCATCGCGCCGCGCTCGGCAAACTCTGGACCCTGCGCTCCACACTGGGAGTAGCCGCTTACCAGTTGACCAGCGACGCCTACTCCGAGTCGTCGGGAGTGCTGGGTCTGGGCTATGGAGACGTCGATTGGACCTGGACGCAGGCCAATCTGGCCTTTGACCTCCAGTACGGCGCGCCGGATGCCCGCTGGAAGCCCTTCGTCGGTGCCCGGCTGCACACCGACCTGACGAACAACGTAAAGACCATTGCTGCCGGCCCAAGCCCGGATTTCCTCGCCGACTATGACTTCAGTCGCGGCCATGGGCAGGGCTTGACGGTGGATGCCGGGTTTGACGTGACGCTCTCCAAGCGGGCGAACCTTCGTTTTGTCCTGTCCAGCGGCGAACTCCGTTTGGGCACGGATGCGCCCTCCGTCCGCGATAGCTCAGCAAACCTGGTGGTCAGCGTGGACCTCTAGCCAATGGGTAGGACGAGTCTCGTTCGACCGCTGGGCGATTGTCGGGCAAACACCGCGGGCACCACATCGGTGCCCGCGGTGCGGCGGTCACTCAATTAAAAAAGCCGGCACCACCGCGCCTTTGTGGTCGGCCCTGCAGAATTCCCGTCTCCTCAGCCAAGCGTCCGTCGCGTCGCGCACGCCACCCAGCGGTGGTGGCCGTGCGCCGGCACTGGCGAGGCCGTCTCTTGGTCCCACTAACCGCCTCGCCGCGCCTGTAACGCCAATCCCCCCACACCATCATGCCCACAGGCGCAAAAACTCCGCAGTGAGGCCGCGACGCAGGATCGCCCACAGCAGCCGGCGCAGGGTGAATGCCACCGCGCCCAGCACCGCGTGCAGCACATCGCCGGTGGCACCCTGCGGCCGAGGCTGTGTGAAAACGCATGGCCTGCGCGGTTGCCCGTCGATTTCAGCCGATCGACGCGCTCGTACGCGAATTCCGAGCCTTCCGGACTTTGCGAGCCTCCGAAAAATCTGCTTACATCGCGATCAGCGCCGGCGGCGAGGAGTTTTCACACAGCCTCGACCAGGAGCTGCCGCTCGCTCGTCAAAGGAACCCGGCTGGGCTCACGTGAACCTGGCCCCGTCTCCGCAGGCCCACAGCGCGGGCACCGCAGGCGGAAGCCGCGTGACGATCTGCCGGCCACGCAGCCAACGGCGAATCCGGGATCCGATCCGATGCGGGACCGACCCCGCAGGGCCGCGCTCGGCCCACTGTTGGGCATCGGTCAGCGTTGCCCACGAATGGCGCCGATGAGCGGCCCCGAGATGCCGAAATCCAACGCGTGGACGTCCGGCTCGGCGCCAGAACCGGCGCTTGCACGAGTCGCACAACCGCCGCCTGCCCGCAAGGCTGCCCGAAAACGGCGTTTGCAATTCCTAAACCCACGATCTCGAGGCGTACACTGCGGAACGCGTCAACCCCTTTGAGACAGCCTGTTCACCAGATAGCTGTCATTCGTTCTCCTGAGTGGCGGATTCGCTCATGCTTGCGATCTCGTTGCTTCCGAGTTCACTGGGCAGGGTCACGAT
>NZ_JBILJQ010000149.1:0-4593 GCF_044377145.1 Aquimonas sp. | reverse complement strand
GTGCAGCGCGTCTCGACTCAAGCTCCGACCGTCAACTGCTTCCATTTGCCACACCTCCGATCCAAGACCGAAACCTTGACCGCTGGCGGCGCTTGAAGTTCACGGATAATTGGCGCCGGCTCTATAATGGACCCCCTTCGCGTCGTCGGGCCGACGACGCGAGACAATCAATCAGGATGCCTTGCTTGAACAACGGCTGCACACCCGGGCGGCAGCCGGCTTCGCGCGATTCGACTGTGCGTTCCTTCTGGACTCTGTTTAGTGCATGAACATCCCCAAGCCAAGCGAGATCAACGTGTACGGCTCGCTGGACGAGCTGTGTGCATTGAGCGTGTTCCTCGGCAAGACCGTCGACGATGCCGAAGCGTTGTTCCGCGACAACTCAATGCACTGCGCCGAGCTGCTGGTGCATATGGGGCCGCGCGCCCGGCTCTACTACGTGGAGGCCTACCTGCGCTATCTGGCGTCGTCGTCCTCGCGCGACGACCCGGGCGCAGCATCCGGGCTACCGTCGGTCGTCGATGCGCTGATCGAATCCGGCGTGAACCTCGACTCGATCCGCCCGGCCCTGGGTGAAGCGCTGCAGCGCATCAATGCAGAGTTCGCGCGCTATGCGCCGGATCGCATGACCCAGCGCATCTATCGGCATGTGCCGCGCGAGGCACGCGGGGCGCTGCGGAGGCTTTACGCGAAGTCTGGATAGATGACGGCCTCCGCCCCTTTCGCGCTCGGCCGCCATCAGCCTCGCACGCGAACGCGGACGACGAACGCCTACTCCACTGCCAACGCCGCCGCGGCCAGCACGAAGGTCTGCAGCAGCTGAGGATCGACCGCACTGCCGGGCTCGAAGCGCAGGTGGCGGCGATACTTGCCGGAACCCAGCAGCCGCCGCTGCGGATCGGGCAGACGCGCGCCTTGGCTGAACTCCAGCGTCACATGCGACTGATACGCGAACAGCCCGCCAATGGGCTGGGCCGCTGCGTTCGGCGCGAACAGCAGGCCGCCGTATTTGACCTGTTCGGCAGCCTCGGGCAGTGCGGCTTTGACCTCGGCGCGCAGTGCCTGCATCAGCGCGTGGATAGACGGATTGACCGCCTCAAGATCAGCGAGCAGGCGCTCAACACTGGCAGCGGTCGGGCTGGGCACGGGCGGATTCTCTCGGGCTGATGCGGGAAGCGCGAGCTTACTTGAGCGCTTGCGGCGGCACCGTCTGCGCGACCGGCGCCTGCGCCGTGTGCCGCAGGCGCCAGTCCAGCAGCAGGAAGCCGAAGGGCAGCACCGAACAGACCAGTGCCAGCAGCCACATCAGCACCGACCAGCGCTGCAGGTGGCTGACCACCAGCGACATCAGCACGTAGGCCATCCACAGCAGGCCGTGGCCCATGCCGACCGGCCACACGAAGTCGACGCCCAGCTTGGCGCGCGCGGGCATTGCGATCAGCAGCAGAGTGATGAGCGAGCAGCCTTCGATCAGGCTGAGCAGGCGGAAACTCTTGAGCACGGGCGATCTCGACGAAGGTGGATGAGCTGCCGCGCGGGCGGCCGCCGCGAAGCCTACCCAGCCTGCATCCGCTTGCCCACACCGGCGAGCCCAAGCTGAGCAGACGTTCGCAGTTCGGGGGTGCCGTGGCCTCACATGCGCTCGCCCCCACAGCCGCATCGCTTTCTCCGCGTTCACCGCAGGGCGCCGCCCGGCCGGAACCCTCTGCTGTCTGCCAGCGGACGCACACCCTGCGATTTGCCGAAGGCCTCGACCGCCCAAGGTCCGACAGCCGCAAGCGCGCGCGAGCACACCCATCGAAACGCTGCCAAGCCTCGCCAACACCGGCCGCCATCCGCGCCAAGTACATGCCCCCGCGACGGCAGCTTGGGCCAAAGCCGTTGGCTGGACTTTCAACGGGCAGACAGTGTCTGGGCGAGTCCGGCCGACGCGTCGAATGCGAGGCCGTAGGTGCCGGCGCGCAGCGCATGTTGCTGGTTGATCAGGACCGGGTTGTGCGTGGGTTGGCCGAACGGGCGCGCAACCGGCGCTGGCTGGGCCGGATGCGCGGCGCCACGCCGACCACTGACGTACGCGAGGCGAGCCCAGCGGCGCTCCTCATCCAATCAACGAGGAATCACATGGGCAACTTCCTGCTCCATGCCGCACTCGCGCTCGGCCTGATCCTGTCCTTCGCAGCGGCCGCACAAACGCCACCGCCGGTATGCGCGACACCCACCCAGCAGAACTACACTCAGTTGCGCCGCTGTGGTCAGCCTGGAGCACCCGTCTGCAGCCCCAGCGGACAGCCGCTCTGCACCGGAATCGGCTGCTATCAGATGCAGTGCAACTTCTTCGGCTGCGAGCTGGTGTTTACCGCCGCATCGCCGTTCCGTCTGCGCTTCCAGGAGCCCTGAGCGCAGGCGGTGACCCGCTGCCGCGTCCGTGTGGCGGCGGGCCACCTTTGTGTTGGCGGGTTTCGCAGCGGCCAAGCTGCGAAACCCGCGGGCCGCAAACGCATGCGGCGGTCGCGTCTGTTGCCGCTGGTGCAGATCCGGCTCTGCGGATGCAGAGCAGCGGCTCGGGCACGCCGCGCCGCTCGTGTTTATGTGGCTGCCGATTTATGTGGCTGCCGACGCGTGCACACGCTTACCGATACGCTGGTCGCGCTGCGCATCTACGGCTCGCCGAAGGCAGCGGCGAGCTCGCCGCCGAAGACCTGCGCGCCGCGCAGGAAGCCCTGGGCGAGATCCTCGGACGCTTCAGCGCGGACGATCTGCTCGGTCGCATATTCGGCAGCTTCTGCATAGGCAAGTAGAGGAGCCACGAGAGCGGGTGACCCCCGAGGCCACATCGGCAATACTCCGAAGCTGCTTGCAGCACCCACGGAACCCATGTCCTCTGATCTCGTTGCCATCGAAAACCGCCTTTGGGCCACTGCAGACCAGCTGTGGGCGAACACCGGCCTGAAGCCCGCCGAGTTCTCCACCCCGGTGCTGGGCCTCATCTTCCTGCGCTACGCCGACAGCCGCTTCGCCGAGGGCGACGCCCTGCTGGCGTCCAAGGGGCTGGAAGCGGACGATCGCGAGCCGATGGACTACCAGGCCGAGGGCATCCTCTACCTGCCGCCGCAGTCGCGCTTCGCCACCCTGCTTGCCCTGCCCGAGGGCGGCAATCTGGGCCGCGCCATTGCGGATGCCATGGCCGGCATCGAGCAGCACAACCCTGAGCTGAAGGGCGTGCTGCCGCGCGGCTACACCATGCTGCCGAATGCAACCTTGGTCGAGCTGCTGCGTCTGCTTGCGCCGCTGCAGCTGGAAGGCGACGCCTTCGGCAAGGTCTACGAATACTTCCTCGGCAACTTCGCCTTGAAGGAAGGCCAGAAGGGCGGCGTGTTCTACACGCCCACCAGCATCGTGCGTCTGATCGTCGAGATCATCGAGCCCTACCACGGCCGGATATTTGACCCCGCCTGCGGCAGCGGCGGCATGTTCGTGCAATCGGCCGAGTTCGTTCGCCGGCATCACAAGAATGCCACCCGCGAGCTCACCGTATTCGGCACCGAGAAGGCCAGCGACACCGTCAAGCTGGCCAAGATGAACCTGGCCATTCACGGCCTGTCCGGCGACATCCGCGAGGCCAACACCTACTACGAGGACCCGCACAAGGCGGTCACCTCGGTCGGCGGGCGCTTCGACTTCGTCATGGCCAACCCGCCCTTCAACGTCTCCGGCGTCGACAAGGATCGGCTGAAGGAAGACCTGCGCTTCCCCTTAGGCCTGCCCAGCACCGACAACGCCAACTACCTGTGGATCCAGCTCTTCCACAGCGCCTTGAACGATCTCGGGCGCGCCGGCTTCGTCATGGCCAACTCGGCCGGCGATGCCCGCGGCAGCGAGCTGGCCATTCGCCGCCAGCTGATCGAAAGCGGCGATGTCGACGTGATCGTCAGCGTGGGCAGCAACTTCTTCTACACCGTCACCCTGCCCTGCACCCTGTGGTTCTTCGACCGCAACAAGCCCAAGGCGAGGCGCGACCGCGTGCTGTTTCTCGATGCCCGGCCCTTCTTCCGCCAGGTCACCCGCGCCATCCGGGAGTTCACTCCGGCGCAAACCGAGCTCCTTGCCAATATCGTGCGCCTGCACCGCGGCCAGGCCCCAGAGTTCGAGGCCGGCAGCGAGGCCCTGCTGCGCGAGCGCTTCCCTGAGCTGAGCTATGCCGACGTGGCGGGGCTGTGCAAGTCAGCGACGATCGCAGAGATCGAGGCGCAGGGGTGGAGCTTGAACCCGGGGCGGTATGTGGGGGTGGGGGAGCGCGAAGCCGATGACTTCGACTTCGCTGAAAAGTTGGAGACTCTGAACAACGAGCTCGAAGAGTTGAACTTTGACGCTGGAGCCCTTGAGGCAACGATCGCCCGAAACATCCGAGCCTTGCTGGGTGCGACACGATGAAAGATCAGACTGAGCAAGCTCCGCTCGAATCCATTCTGCGGAACGCGTCAACCCCTTTGAGACAGCCTGTTCACCAGATAGCTGTCATTCGTTCTCCTGAGTGGCGGATTCGCTCATGCTTGCGATCTCGTTGCTTCCGAGTTCACTGGGCAGGGTCACGAT
>NZ_JBILJQ010000026.1:0-60141 GCF_044377145.1 Aquimonas sp. | reverse complement strand
CGCGTCTGCTTCTTCTTCGCCGTGTAGGCCAGAGAGTCGAAGGTGGTCTGCTTCATGGGGTGACTGTCATGTGGGTGATGCACAAATTCTACCAGCCGGGCTGGGATAAAACAGAGGTTCCCTAGCGGGATTGCAGGCTTTCGGGCGACGGCTGCGAAATTCTACTCAAGAACTCATGGGTGGACCGCCAGGATCGGGCTCAGAGGTCACTCTGCACCAGAACAGACTCGATGCTTCGACTGCATCCGAGAACTCGTCATTCAATCCGACTCGCCGATTGGACCCGCTCTGCAGGCTGTCAGGGCCCACCTGCATGAACCACCCGAGCGCATCCGCGCCCCCGGCTCCTCCGCCTCTTGCGTGCGGGTCTTCAAGCTCAGCAGTGTCATGGCTGCGGAAGCGCGACATCGTGGCTGACTGGAACACCATGGTCGAGCAATCGAAACTGGACAATGAGGCGGTCTGCCGCATTGCGCGCAGGGTGCTGGAAGCAGCCAACAACGACGTCGACGAACCCAGCGCCGACCTGCTGACCCAGCTTCTGAACATCCACGAGAAGAACGCATGGATGTTGCGCTCGCTGTTGGCCTTAGCGCAGGCACTTGAATCAGGTTGGGAAAATTCGGCGGCAGCTCAGGGACTGAACTCGCCCTCGATTGCATACGCCGCGCCCGGATGCACCAGCCGCGCGCGGGTGATGACCGCGCTGCGGCTGCGGGTTTCGCGTGTCACCACGAGGCAGGGTTCGTCGCGGGCGATGCCGAGCCAGCGCGCCTCATTGGCACTCGGCCGTGCAGCCTCGATGGCATAGCGCGCGCTCCACAGCGCGGTCGCGCCGAACAGGTAGTGGGTCGGTGTAATCACGCTGAAGTCCTGCTGCAGGTAGTCCGGTGCTTCCGCTGGATTGACCCAACGGTCCTCCAGCTGCAGCGCGCGCCCGGACTCGGCGTGCAGGATCACGCTGTGGAACAACTCAAGCCCCTCGGCCACCCCGAACCTCCGCGCCAGCGCGGGCTTGGGCGTTTCCGCACGCAGCAGTTTCACCGTCGCGGTGTGGTGGTGGCCGCGGGCAGCGATCTCCTCGTGCAGGTCACGCAAGGTCAGCGTGCTCGACACCCGATGCAGTGAAGCCGCGAAGCTGCCGACGCCCTGCACGCGCTTGATCAAGCCCTCGCTCGCCAACTCGTTCAACGCGCGGCCGACCGTCATGCGGCTGACCGAAAATTCGGCCACCAGCGCCGCCTCGCTCGGCAATTGCGCGCCTTCGGCGTAGTCACCACGTGCCAGCGCCTGCTTCAGCTGCTGCTTGATGCGGGCATACGGCGCCAGCGCCTTGGAGCGGGGAGCGGGCACGGGGCCTCCTTGCCTGAGCTTGTCTAGACAGGTAGCGTACGCGACACCCGCAGCCGGGCGCCACGCCCGCCCTGCCCCATCCGCACCGGGAGATCCGCATGTCCGCCCCTGTATCCAAGGCGCAACCGCGCCGCGTGTCCGCGCCGCACGGCAGCGTGCTGCACTGCAAGAGCTGGCAGACCGAGGCCGCCTGGCGGATGCTGCAGAACAATCTGGACCCGGCCGTGGCCGAGAACCCCGACGCGCTGGTGGTCTACGGCGGCATCGGCAAGGCGGCGCGCAACTGGGACTGCTTCGAGGCGATCCTGAAAACGTTGGAACGCCTCGACGACGACCAGACCCTGCTGGTGCAGTCGGGCAAACCGGTCGGCGTGTTCCCCTCGCACCCCGATGCGCCGCGGGTGCTGATCGCGAACTCCAACCTGGTGCCGAAGTGGGCGACCTGGGAACACTTCGACGAGCTCGATCGCAAGGGCCTGATGATGTACGGCCAGATGACCGCTGGCAGCTGGATCTACATCGGCAGCCAGGGGATTGTTCAGGGCACCTACGAGACCTTCGTGGAGGCCGGCCGTCAGCACTTCGGCGGCGATCTGAGCGGACGCTGGATCCTCACCGCCGGCCTCGGCGGCATGGGTGGCGCACAGCCGCTGGCGGCCAGCTTCGCGGGCGCCTGCTCGCTGAACATCGAATGCCAGCAGTCGCGCATCGATTTCCGTCTGCGCTCGCGCTATCTCGACGAGCAGGCGCATGACCTCGACGACGCGATCGACCGCATCCGTCGCTACACCAATGCAGACAAAGCCGTCTCGATCGGCCTGCTCGGCAATGCCGCCGAGCTGCTGCCGGAGCTGGTGCGGCGCGCGCAAGCGGGCGGCCTCAAGCCCGATCTGGTCACCGACCAGACCTCGGCACACGATCTGGTGAACGGCTATCTGCCGGTCGGCTGGAGCGTCGAGCGGTGGCAGGCTGCGCGCAGCGATGTCAGCCAGCACGCCACGCTGCGTGAGGCGGCTGCAGGAAGCTGCGCGCTGCATGTGCAGGCCATGCTCGACTTCCAGGCGCTCGGCGTGCCGACCTTCGACTATGGCAACAACATCCGCCAGGTCGCGTTCGATCAGGGCGTGAACAATGCCTTCGATTTTCCCGGCTTCGTGCCGGCCTACATCCGGCCGCTGTTCTGCCGCGGCGTCGGCCCGTTCCGCTGGGTCGCGCTGTCGGGCGATCCCGAAGACATCGCCAGGACCGACGCCAAGATCAAAGAGCTGTTCCCCGACAACCGCCACCTGCATCGCTGGCTGGACATGGCCGGCGAGCGCATCGCGTTCCAGGGTCTGCCTGCGCGGATCTGCTGGATCGGCCTGGGTGACCGGCATCGCGCTGGCCTCGCCTTCAACGAGATGGTGCGCAAGGGCGAGCTGAAGGCGCCGATTGTGATCGGCCGTGATCATCTGGATTCGGGCTCGGTCGCCAGCCCCAATCGCGAGACCGAAGCGATGCAGGATGGCTCGGATGCGGTGTCGGACTGGCCGCTGTTGAATGCGATGCTGAATGTCGCCGGTGGTGCCACCTGGGTCAGCCTGCACCACGGTGGTGGCGTCGGAATGGGCTACAGCCAGCACAGCGGCGTAGTGATCGTCTGCGACGGCACCGAAGCCGCCGACAAGCGCATCGCCCGCGTGCTGTGGAACGACCCCGGCACCGGGGTGATGCGGCATGCCGATGCGGGCTACGCGATCGCCCAGGAGTGCGCGCGCGAGCAGGGGCTGGATTTGCCTATGTTGGGTTGAGTTGCGAGGCACCTCTCCCGCCGATGAGTCTAGGCGCGCCTTGCCACCTGATTGCTTGAGGCGCCCGTATTGCCTCTCCATGACCACGAGTCCCGGCGCTTTGCTCCCCTCTCCCCGTGGGAGAGGGGCCGGGGGAGAGGGTTCGTCCACCTTCAAACGCTGCCGCACGATGTGTTCGCCGCGGCTCTCGCCGGATTGCCGAGTGAGGGCTGCCGGACCCTCTCCCCAACCCCTCTCCCACGGGGAGAGGGGCTCGAAGTTCGGGGCGAGGGGCTGGGGGAGAGGGTTTGTCCACCTTCAAACGCTGCCGCACGATGTGCTTGCTGTGGCTCTCTCCGGATTGCCGAGTGAGGGCTGCCGGACCCTCTCCCCAACCCCTCTCCCACGGGGAGAGGGGCTCGAAGCTCGGGGAGAGGGGCTCAAAGAGCGGAGCTGCGACGTCACACCTAACGCAAACGAGAGCTGGCTTGCCAGCAGCCACAGCAAGCCACCACCACCACTGGAGCCACCATGACCCTCACCATCACCCCCGGCCAGCTCAGCCTCGAACAACTGCAGGCCGTGCACGCCAGCCGCGTGCGCATCGAGATCGACAGCCATGCCCGCGCCGGCGTCCGCGCTGCGGCGGCGATGGTGCAGGCGGCGGCAGCGGGCGATGCGCCCGTGTACGGCGTCAACACCGGCTTCGGCAAACTCGCCTCGACCCGTATCAGCAAGGCCGACCTCGCCCAGCTGCAGCTGAACCTGATCCGCTCGCACTCGGTCGGCGTCGGTGCGCCGCTGTCGCCTGAAGTCGTGCGGCTGATGCTGGTCACCAAGGCGGCCAGCCTTGCACGCGGCCATTCCGGCGTGCGCGAAGAGGTGATCGACGCCATCCTCGACGTCTACAACGAAGGCCTGGTGCCCTACGTGCCGGCGCAGGGCTCGGTCGGTGCCTCGGGCGATCTCGCTCCGCTGTCACATATGAGCCTCGCACTGATCGGCGAAGGCGAATTCCTGGTCCACGGCGAACGCCGTCCGGCCAGCGAAGTGTTGGCCAATCACGGTCTGCAGCCGCTGGTGCTGGAGGCCAAGGAAGGCCTGGCCCTGATCAACGGCACCCAGACCTCGACCGCGCTCGCCCTGCATGCGCTGTTCGCGTTCGAGCCGGTGCTGGAGTCGGCCCTGGTGATCGGCGCGCTCACCGTCGATGCCGCCCGTGGCAGTGATGGCCCGTTCGATCCACGCATCCATGCGGTGCGCGGCCAGCCCGGCCAGATTGATGTGGCCCAGTACTATCGCGCCCTGCTTGCCGGCAGTGCGATCCGCGCCTCGCATGCCGAGGGCGACGACCGCGTGCAGGATCCATACTGCCTGCGCTGCCAGCCGCAGGTCGTCGGCGCCTGTCTCGATCAACTGCGCTATGCCGCGCGCGTGCTGCTGCGCGAGGCCAATGCCGTCACCGACAATCCGCTGGTGTTCGCCGACGAAGGCGTGATGGTGTCCGGCGGCAACTTTCACGCCGAACCGGTCGCCCTGGCCGCCGATTCAATGGCCACGGCCATCGCCGAAGTCGGCGCGATCGCCGAGCGCCGGATCGCCATGCTGATCGATGCCGGGGTGTCCAAGCTGCCGCCCTTCCTCACTGCAGACGCCGGTTTGAACAGCGGTTTCATGATCGCCCATGTCACCGCCGCTGCACTCGCCAGCGAGAACAAGTCGCTGGCGCACCCGGCCTCGGTCGACAGTCTGCCGACCAGCGCCAACCAGGAAGACCATGTGTCGATGGCGACCTTCGCTGCCCGCCGCCTGCAGCCGATGATCGACAACGTCGCCTGCATTCTGGGCGTCGAACTGCTGGCCGCCGCCCAGGGCATCGAGTTCCTGCGCCCGCTGCGCAGCTCGCAGCCGCTGGAAACCGCGCACGCTCTGCTGCGCGCGCGGTGCCCGAGCGTCGAGGTCGACCGCTACCTCGCCCCGGACATCGAACGCGCCACCGACCTGGTCAAGCGCGGCGAGCTGATCCCGCTGCTGCGCTCCCTGCCAGGCCTGCCGGCGCTGTGGGTGCCGGCGTAGGTCGGCGACCACCCGTGCACGACCGCTCACGCTGATCGTGCTGGCTACACCGTTCGCGATCGCCATCGCGCGCCACGCCGTTGTCGTTGGTGGCGCCGCGAACGGGCTCGTGCTGGACGAGTGGACAGGCCGCGCCGTTGGGCTTCGCTGCGCTCAGCGCCAACCTACGGTGAAGCCGGGGTTCGGGATTCGAGAAGCTGGAACGGTTGGGCTGAGTTAGAAGTCGAGGCCCGACACCGCGACGGCCGATGCCGGCAACGAGTCCACAAATCGGGCTGAACGCTCAGCCCCGCGCCGCGACGAAGCGCGACACGCGCGCGGCGGATTCATCCACCGCTGTCTGCAGCAGCAAATGCGGGCCGGTGATGGTGGCAATCTGGCTGTTCCGCAAACCCTTCGCCAAGCGCGCCTGCACCGACGGCGAGACCAGGCGGTCGTGGGTCGCCTGCAGGCACAGCACGGGCACGCGAACCTGCTGAAGCAGCGGCCGCACATCGATCCGCAGGGCCGCGGCTGCACGTGTGCGCAGCACCTCGGGCGCGACCGCGCGCAAGGCTGCGCCCAGTGCATCACGCAGCTCCGGCGTCGACCACCGCCCCAGCAGCCACCACGACAACACCGGCATCGGCGGTCGTGCCGGGGCAAACCGGATCAGATCCGCGAAGGCGCGCAGCGCCGGTACCGGCGAAACGGCAAACGTGGTCGACAGGATCAAGCCGCGCAGATGCGGCGGCGGATTGGCGGCGATACCCACGGCCAGCGGCCCGGAAAACGACTCGCCCATCAGCACGAAGGGCTGCTGCGGTAGAAGCGTACGGACCAGGGTCTCAAGCTCGGCGTAGCCCAGCGGGCGATCCGGCGGGTAGCTGATGATTTCGACCGAGTTGCCCGCCTGAGCGAGGGCACGTTGGAAGGGCTCCAGCAGCTCGCCGGTGCCATCCAGCCCCGGCAGCACGACGATGGCTGTCATTGCTCTCGCCGTTGAAACGAACCCAGATCGGCGTCGGCCTCGTGCCCGATCGCCAAGCGACTGCGCATCCCGACCTCTACACGCGATGCGGGTCCACGCAGGCAGTCTCGGCGCAACCGTGCCCGTACCCTCGCGCGCCTACACCCAGACATCGTTGGCCGCGGTGTAGGCACCGCCGGCTTCGCCGGTGTTGATCACCCCGCGCGGCTCGACCAGCATCACGCTGCACTCTTCTTCCGCGCACGGACGGTGTTCGACGCCCTTGGGCACCACGAACATCTCGCCGGCGCGCAGCGCCACTTCGCCATCGCGGAACTCGATGCGCATCGCGCCCTGCAGCACGATGAACTCTTCATCGGTGTCGGCGTGGGCGTGCCAGACGAACTCGCCCGCCAGCTTGACGAGCTTGAATTGGTAGTCGTTCATCTCCGCAACCACACGCGGTGACCAGTGCTGGCTGAAGCGCGCGAGTTTCTCGTCGAGCTTGATCGGCTGGTAGGGCATCACGCGTCCGCCGGTAGCGTTCAGATCCGCCGCAGCGACAGCGCGTACTGCTGCGCCGCACCCTCGGCATCGGTCCAGCGTTGGGTGACGCGTACCTCGTCGGCGCTGACGCGCTCCCAGCAGAAACTGCTGGGCGCCTGCACTGGCTCGAAGCACACCTCGCCCTCGCTCAGCGAGGATGCGCGCCTGCTGAATTCGTTCCAGCGCGAAATCAGCTGACCATCCTCCAGCCGCACCGTGCTGCCATCGGCCGCCTCGACAAAGCGGGCATCGGTGAATCGCGTTGAGCGCAGCTCACCGGGATTTGCGAACGCGTACTCCTCGAAGAATGGGCTGCCATCCGGCGCCTCGCCCTGCCAACGTCCTTGCAGGAATTCCAGTTTCGCGAGGTCGGCTTGCGTGTACATCTTCAACTCCTCGGGCTCGGAGGCCACAGCGGGCAGCACAGCGATGAGCGCGAACAACGCGACCAGGCATCGGCGAAAGAACATGGCAGTCTCCAGAGGGGCGACGCTCGCGGTGCGGAGCAGCAGCACTGGGTCGGTGTGGTCCAAGGCGGCCGCTCGAATCGTGCGGTATCTGAACACAAGGCTACAACTTGCGCCAAGGCGCGCGGGGCACGTCTGCGTGGCGATCCCATCGAGTTGCCGGAGCGGCGGACGCTTCATGGAGCACTCGTGCACTGGCGCATTGGCACGCTGGCGCAACACACCTCGCAGCTGCTGCCGCGGTGCGAGCCCGATGATCTCGAAAGCCATCGATTGTTTTCATGGCCGTGCCCACCCCTCCATGTGCACTTGGCCAAACCCAAGCCAAAACCATCCGCGACACACCGCCGGCTTCGAATCCCGAATCCCGAATCCCGAATCCCGAATCCCGAACACCGAACTACCCCTACCCCGCCAGCGCCAGCAACCTCCGAAGCCCCGCTTTCAGCGGCAAACCATGCGCCTTCAACCAGGCCCGCTGCTGCAGGTGGTCGGGCATGCGTGCGGAAACTTCGGCCCAGTAGGCAGGCGAGTGATTGCGCTGCAGCAGATGGCAGAGTTCGTGCACCAGCACGTACTCGAACACCCGCGGCGGCGCCTGCACCAGGGCGAGGTCGAGCGAGACGGCACCCGCGGCATTCAACGAACCCCACAGGCTCGACAGCGGGCGCAGGCGGATGCTGCGCGGGGCGGTCGGCAGGGTTGGCAGATACCGCGGCAGCCAGTGGCCGATATCGCGCCGCGCCTCGGCCAGCAGGAAATCTGCCAGCACACGCTGCAGCTGCTTGGGGCTGAAGCGCGGCGGCAGGTGCAGCTGCAGATGATCGGGGTGCGCCTGCGCGGCCAGCCGCTGCGATTCAGTGCGCAGGATCGGCAGGTGCTGGCCGCGCAGCAGCAGACGGTCCAGCGGTGCGGAGGCCGGGTCGACACCGCCGGCCGCGGCCAGCAGTGCCTGCAGCGGATGCGGCTCCGGCGGCGCCTGCTGCACGCCGCCCAGGCCGGTCTGCACCTGCATCGAACGCAGCTGCTGCTGCAGCCAGCCGCGGTGCTGTTCGAGAAAGCGGCTGATATCGCCCTCGCCGACGCCACGCGGCACCGTCAGCCGCGGCCCGCGCTCGCTGACCATCAGCTTCAGCCGCCGCGCGCGCGCATCACGGACTTCTTGCAGCACCGCCTCGCTGCCGTCCGGCAGGCGCAGGCGCCGCTCGCTGCGCAGTAGACGGGCCACGGCTAGAACGCGCGCCGGGTGCGGGCGGGCGGCGTTGCCATGTCCCTGGCCCTTCGAGCCGCAGCGCTGAGCATTCGACCTGCTTCAGCTCGAACCGCAAAGGAGCCGCCGACGCCAATGCGGCCCTTGCCTGAGCGGCCCGCAGCCGCTCGGCTCAGGCGTGAGCGACCTGCGCCCACTCGGCCCCAGTTCGCGCGGCCTACGCCCATCTAGGCCTCGGCGCGACTGAAGCTGAAGATCTCCTCCAGCCGCTTCAGCAGGATGCGCAGCTCGCCGCTCATCAGCACGAACACCGCATCGACCTCGTCACGCTGGCTGTCGCGCTCGCCCTGCTCCAGCGATTCGGTGACGGTTTCCAGAAACTTCAGCTTGCGGATGACGAGGTCCTCGCCGAGCACGAAGCTCAGGCGCTCCTCGAAGATCAACGCCAGCTGGAAGGCCTGCTTGCCGCACTTCAGATGCTCGCGCACCTCGTCGGCTTCGAGCTCCTGGCGGCGGCATTTGACGATCGCGCCGGAGTCGACCGGGTCGCGCAGCTCGCATTCATCGCCGAGCACGAAACCGTCCGGCAGCGGCTCGCCGGCGATCCACGCGGTCATCAGCGCGCGCGGGCTGGACTCGGCATTCACCGGCACCGCCGGAAAGCTGCCCAGCGCCTCGCGCACGGCGCTGACGAAGTTCTCGGCGTTCTTGCGGCTACTGCTGTCGACGATGGCCCAGCCCAGCTGCAGATCGAGGTAGGCCGAACAGCGCGAGGAACGCGCGAAAGCACGCGGCAGCAGGTCGGTCAGCACTTCGTCCTTGATCCGCTTGCGCTCGCGCCCGCCGGGGTTGCGGCCCTCGGTTTCGCGGATGTGGTCGAGCTTGGCCGACAGCGCATCGTTGACCACCGAACCCGGCAGCAGCTTGTCCTCACCGCCGAGCGTCAACAGCACGGCATCGCCGATGCGATGCGACAGCACAGTGTCGCCGCGCCCGAACGGCGACACGAAGCCGCGCGAGGACAGCTCCAGCGAGCCGACCGGCTTCAGCACATGCGGGGCCAGCGCTTCTTCGAGGTTCTCGAAGCTGTCGTTGATCGAGGTCGGGTAGCGGAACAGGGTCAGGTTGCGAAAGAACATGGGCGATCCATCTGAGAAGGGCGGGAGGGCGAGCGCAGGGCTGCTGCGTGGGCGGCGGGCCAGCAGACCCGTGACCCGCCATGACGGCGGCAGCAGCGCAGCTCGAAGTTAAGGCGTCATGCGTGCAGGCGAATCGGGATGTCCAGTGGGCGCGGCGCGGTAGCGTCGTCATCGCGGCTGCCATCGGCGCCGCGGGCCGCGGGCTCACCGGCCAGCCAGGCGTGCGCATCGGGCAAGGGCGCATCGCCACTGCGGCCCAAGGCGAGGAAGTCGAACAGGTTGCGGTCGGACAGCTGCGAGGGGCGGATATCGCCGAGCGCGCGGGCCATGGTCTCAAGCCGGCCCGGCCACTGCCGCTCCCAGTCGTCCATCATCCGCCGCACCTGCTTGCGCTGCAGGTTCTCCTGCGAGCCGCACAGGTTGCACGGAATGATCGGAAAACCCTTGGCCTCGGCGTAGACCTCGATATCGGCCTCGGCGACGTAGGCCAGCGGGCGGATCACCGTGTGGCGGCCGTCGTCGGAGCGCAGCTTGGGCGGCATGCCCGACAGCTTGGCGTGGAAGAACAGGTTCATGAAGAAGGTCGCCAGCAGGTCATCGCGGTGATGGCCCAGCGCGATCTTGGTGAAGCCGTGCTCGGCGGCGTAGCTGTACAGCGCGCCGCGGCGCAGCCGCGAGCACAGCGAACACAGCGTCTTGCCCTCGGGCACCACGCGTTTCACCACCGAGTAGGTGTCCTGCTCGATGATCTTGAACGGCACCCCGACCTCGCCCAGGTAGGCCGGCAGGATGTGCTCGGGGAAATCGGGCTGCTTCTGGTCGAGGTTCACCGCCACCAGCTCGAAGCGCACCGGCGCCTTGGCCTGCAGCTGCATCAGCACGTCCAGCAAGGTGTAGCTGTCCTTGCCGCCGGACAGGCAGACCATCACCTTGTCGCCCTCTTCGATCATGCCGAAATCGGCGATCGCCTGGCCGACCTGGTGGCGCAGGCGCTTGGCCAGCTTGTGCTGCTCGAACTGCTGTTTGCGGGCGGTGGACATGGGGCGCGGCTGCCGGAGAGGGGCGTGGTGGCCGCGAAGTTTAGCAGCCCGTCCCGCGCCGCCCCGGGCCTGCGACATCAGGCCGAAGCGGCCGCTGTTCGACGCCGAGGGCGGCGGGTTAAGCTCGGCGCTCCCCGCCCCGACGTGCTGTGGACGACGCGATGCTTTCGAGCGATACGAGCGACCTGGTCCACCAATTGGCCGAACTCAGACTCGAACACCGCGACCTCGATCTGGCGATCGAACGCCTGTCGCAAACCCCCGGCACCGACGAGCTGCAGATGCGGCGGCTGAAGAAGCGCAAGCTCAGGATCAAGGACCAGATCGCAAGGTTGGAGAGTGGGCTGATACCGGATTTGGATGCTTGAGGGCTGGGAATCGGGATTGGGGATTCGGGAATCGTTGAGCAGAGCCGGTGAGGCGATGGGCCCGGCGCTGCCGCGCGCTATGTTCTCCGTGCGTCAGCTGCGCAGATTGAGATTAGCGGTCACGGCAACTCGGCAGCGCTGAAAGGCCACCGCGTGCGACGTTCGGGTGGCGGGGGCAGCTCGACCTCAAGGCCTGCATCGCGCCTCTGAGCGTCTGGAGAGACCCTTGTGATGCTGTCGGTGATAACGGACAAGCGCTCCTGAGTTGGCAGTCGGCACGCCAGGACCTGATCGGTTTGTTCAGCACCACCGACTCGGCGCAGCGGACCGCGGACCCGATCGAGTGGGCGTGGAGGCGACGCGGCCGACATCTCCTCGTCCGGTCGACCTGATGCGGCGTTTGCGGGAGCAGGAATTGAAGCGAGACGCGGCTTGCTGTAGGTTGCGACGGGATTGGGGTGGCTTGGGCGGGGACAGTCAGATTGGATGACAGCCCGAGTGCAACGACGTGGCATAAAGCTCTGATTTGGCTCCGATGTTTCTTGGCACGGACGCTCAGGCGCCCGAACGATACGACAGATTAGACGTCAATCTGACGTCTACATTGAGTTAGAGCGCTCTTGTCATGGACAAGGTGATCGTACAACTTAGGATGGATTCGACAAGCGACGTCGATCGCCTCTTCCTCATAGAGGAATCACTCTTTCAGGCGTTCTCGCAGTGCAGAGATGGGTACGTGGACGGTCACGACATCGGCGAAGGGAAGTTCAACATCTTCATCCACGTGCGCGGGCCATGGTCGGCCGTGCTGGCTCGCATCAAGGCATTCCTAAAGTTGCACGGTGCTCTTGGCGAAGCAGTGATTGCTAAGTTTTATGGCAAGTCTGAGCGGTACCAAGTAGTTCACCCACCCGCCCATGTCGGCCGCTTCGCGCTCTAGCTGCGTAGCCAAGCGGACCTGCGCGGAGATGCTTCGAGTGAACCAATCACTGTCGGCCGCAGGCCGCTTACCAGGGCGTTATGCCGCAGACCGAATCTCAAGGAGATCCAGACAGGTGGAAACGTATGTAGCTTGGGGGTTCCGCGGTAATCCGTTCAACGTTCGTTCCCTACCGCCCGACCAAACCGGCGCTGAACTCTTGGTAGGGCGGTCGACTGAGCTCGCCACATTGACGCGGAGAATCAACAATCCGCCGAAGCTACCCACGCTCGAGGGGATGAATGGCGTTGGGAAAAGCAGCATTGTCAACGTCGCTGGCTTCTCTTGTTTCAACGCTTTCGCCGCGGACCCGGGCAAGCCTCTCTACATTCCTTGCAGGAAGATCTTCCAGTTCACGCCTACTTCCAGCCGCGACTCTTTCGTCATGGAAGTACTCCTCGAAGTTGCGCAAACTCTCATCGAGTACAGCAGCCAGATCGAAGGTGATCGCCTCCGAAGCGTGGTAGAAGCGACCGGACTGAGGGACTGGATCAACGCACCCCAAATGCGGAGCATCCAAGGGACATTGGGTCCCCTTGGAGGCGGTAGGTCGGTGGAAACCAATACCGGCGAAGGCTACACGCAATCTGGCTTCCCGAGCACGGTGAAGAACATCCTCTCGTGCGTTTTTCCTGCCGAAGGGTCTGGCGGAATCATCTGCGTCATCGACAATCTCGAGTTGCTCCAAACCTCCGAGGCTGCCCGTGATCTGCTGGAAGCGCTCCGCGACGAGCTGTTTAATGTGCAAGGCCTTCGCTGGGTACTCTGCGGCGCCCTTGGGATTGTTAGAGGTGTCACAAGTTCGCCGCGGCTCGATGGAATGATGTTTGACCCGATCGACGTGAAGAAAATTCCTGACGAATGCGTGGGGGAGATCTATACATCGCGTGTTGAAGCATTCGCTGCTTCAGAGAGCCCATATTTGCCACTTCTACAAGGCGACTTCGTCCGGCTCTACGGAATCCTGCTTGGCAACATACGCGCGCTTCTTGGGCACACGGACGAGTTCTGCCAATTTGTGAGCGAGCAAGATCTGCACCCGGACTCCGAAGCTGACAAGGCGGACCTCTTTAGAAACTGGCTGGAGCAGAAGTGTCGTGCCGCTTACGACTCTGCCAAGCCTGTCGTGGGCGGGCGCGCTTGGGAAGTCTTCGCGGACGCTGTGAGCGTCGATGGTTTGTTTGCCCCAAGCGACTTCGAGCACTTCCGTTTCAACAGTTCCCAAGCGTTTCGTCCGCACGTCAAGGATCTGGAGGATGCCGGCCTCGTGGTCAGCACCAAAGACGAAGGAGACCGACGACGAAAGACAATTCAGATCACGCCGCGTGGGTGGCTAGTTAACCATTACCGCGCCAACGCAGCTGGGGCATAACGTAAATGGATAGATCGCGCGCAGCCGCGATCTGAGCCGTTGGTTGAACAGGCCCAGTGGCGGACTTCGACCTTTCTTATGGAAATATGCGTTCAAGCGGATCGCGGGGACAGGCCATGGTGTTTCCTGATGCTCTTTCGGCCCGCGGCCGCTTAACGCGGCGTAAAACATCAGGAGTACCCGCATGGGTAAGGACGCAATTGTCGCTGGCACAGGATTTGAAGGTCGCGCAGACGCCATCCGAAAGCACTGCAAGGACGGCATGCCCGTTCAGCTTCGACGCGACCCTAGCAACCCGCATGATTCAAACGCCATTGCTGTACTTATTTCTGTTCCAAAGTTGCTCGGACTACTTGGACAATCGCTAGTCCAGATAGGCTACATAAAGGCCGCCGCGGCCGAAGGACTTGCGGCGAAAATTGACGCTGGCACCAAAGTCACCGGTTACGTAAAGAGCTTCTATGCTCCAAGTGGCAAGGATCACCCGCGCGTCAGCCTGCGCTTGGAGTGGCCTGATCACTAACTGTGCTCAACCGGGCCTTCGGGGACATTTACGTTGAAACCAATCCATCTCGGCCCCCAGGCCGGTTCGCACGGCGTTAGGTCCATTCCCTCATTTCTCAGGAACCGCTCATGACAGATCAATCTGCCCAAGAGATCCAGATGCTACGCGCAGCGTATGTGGCCTTTAACGCGCGTGACATTGGTGCTGCTCTCACCCTCATGACTGCCGACGTGACTTGGCCGAAGGCGTTTAAAGGCGGTTTTGCCCATGGACATGACCAAATCCGCGCCTACTGGACCGAACAGTGGAGTGAGATCGATCCACACGTTGAGCCGATTGCCCTTTATCACCAAGATGCTTCGCAGATTCTGGTCGACGTGCATCAAGTCGTGCGCAACTTGGCTGGCTCTGTGCTCGCCGACGAGCACGTTGGTCATCGCTTTACCTTCAATGATGGCTTGATACAAGCCATGGAAGTCTGTCCACTTCCATCATCCGGGCCTGGGGCCTAACAATTCAAGTATGCCCCCGTCGACTGGCAACGAAATAGGCGTTATCTCTTCCTGCTGACCCGCCCTTCCCGCGCCTTTGCAGGCGGATGCACTCGTGTATTGCTTTGTCGAGCTCAGCGGCTCTAGACATGATGCAATCCACGGTGCAGGGCCATTAGTTCAATCGAACACCGTGGACCAACATGGTTGTTGGCGAGTCCATTCGATCATTCAAGCCGACGTCGCTTCGCGGAGCGGCTTAACTTAGGCGATAGGCATCATGTCCGAGAATTCCCTCTCTTCCATTGAGTGGCACGACCTCCCCGTATCGGAGATCCGTGTCGGGGAGGGCGGCGTTTCTCTTACGGTCACTCCGTACAACGAAGCCAATGATTCTTATGACATGCAGGTCCTCCGAATCACCGACGCAGAGACCATAAACATCAGAATAAGTGGCTCCCTTTCGCCCAAGGACCTCTCTTCCTTGGAGGTGAGTGCTTTCACCTACTCGATCGAGCTCTCCGGGCGGATTAGTGGGACAATCGGCTTGCTACCTGGACAAGCTGGGTTTTGGGAACTGTCGTTCACCAAGGCTCGCTGTGAACTCGCTGATGGCTAGCAGATCATTCAAGCTGAAGCCGCTTTACGCCCCCGCCTAGTTCGAGCTTCACGCCTTGCAACAAAAACATCGGATGTCAGCATGCCAGTATTCTACTCCAGCGACTTTCCACGCCCGGTCCCAGGCCTCAACGCTTGGTCTGTGCAGCAAGGGCTAAAACTCACCCGACCCGCTGGAATCGAACTAGCTGGATCTACACTGGGCGCCCTGCTAGATAGCCTCTTCAAGACAACTGGCATCCAAGTGAAAAGGAATGACCCACCGAAGTACTTTCGCTATCACTCTCCAAGAGATCCAGATGGCTATTTTTTGGTCGACATACATATAGAGCGAGATGGTCAAGAGATTTGCGTTGGCCAAGACCTATCTTTCGCGCTTCTAGAGACTGACATCGTCACTGCCGGAATGCTGGCTTGCTAGCTAGCCCTGACAATTTAAGTTGTGGATTCATCTACGAATCGCAACACACTTCTTGAGGATTTCGGCGAAGAGCTCATTTCGTGGCGGGAGAATTTAGACGGAACGTGTTGTCTCATCGCAGCCGCAATGCGTGGCGGCCAAATTCAGGAGTTAGGCGTCATGTCTTCAACACTGTTTCTCATCGCTGCGACATTTTTTCACCTTGCCCTTGTTGCCATGGCAGCAATCTCAACCTTCAGTGTCCCTGGCTACACTAGCTCGCAACGCGCGTTGCAGGTCCTGTTTGCACTAGCACTGCCGCTTGTCGGATCCATCGTTGTCATTGCTGTGGCCAAGGCTGCAATCGCAGATCCGCCAGAACCACATAGCTCTAGCTTTGATCAGCAGACCGGCAATGCGGACTAGGTGCACGCCATGCCCAGCCATTCATTGATGCCGACGCCTTGGGCGCGACTTAAGTCAAAGCGTTAGATCGCGCCAGCGGAGTCCGTTCGATCATCCAAGCGGGACGCATTTGCTGATTCGACTTAACTTTTTGACCCGGAGCACAGCAGATGGGTGTCGACGTTTCATGGGTGAATGCAGACATTGAGGCGCTTCAAGATGTCTTCGACCCAAGGCAATGCGTCACGCGGCTCGACGCAACTTAGCAGCTCGGCTTAAAAGGCGTTAGCTTTCAGATGATGAATCCGACCGAAATCGATGCTTGGGCAGCCGCATACGCTGCGGCTGCGGAGCTACCTAGTCCTCAATCACCCGAAGATCCGCATTGGCCGTACATCTACCGCATGATGCCCGGGTTTTGCGATAGCCTTGATCCCGAGGAGATTTGGCAGGTTATTCTGGCGGTGCTGGACCGCACTCCGTCAGACATCGTGCTTGGAAATCTGGCCGCAGGACCGCTTGAGGATCTCGTGAAATGCGTTGGGGATCAGTTCGTAGATCGTATTGAGCTAGAGGCGCGAAGGAGTCCAGCTTTTCGGACGCTTCTCGGCGGGGTCTGGAGGAGCGGCAGCGATATCGTCTGGTCTCGTATTGAGAAGGCGCGGGGTGGTCTGCGATGGTGAAAGTTCAATCTGCAGGTATGAACCCTCAGTCAGCAAAGGCGAAGTTCCTCCGTCTGGCTCAGCGGATGCTCAAGAAATCGGTGGATCTACGGCGCCGACGCCCAACCCTTCATTCGAAAGGACGCGCCACGGGAAACCGACTCACGCCTCTCATCTCAAACGCTATCTTGCTCGGAGATCCTGTCGTGAACGTAGGAGAGGTTTACTTTGTACTCCGGGGTGACGCATTCGACCCTGCCGTGGTCACAGCGGCGCTGGGAATCGAGCCATCCCGAGTGAATCGAAAGGCTCACTATATCCCCAAGCGTTCATCTTGGGAGCTTTCGACAGGGAAGATCTCAGCCGAGATCATCGACGTTTACAAAATGGGCGAATCTTTGATTGACAAGCTCGCTGAATCAGCAGATGCAATTCGATCGGTTGCTGCCGAACACAACCTCGAAGCAACACTCCAGGTCGTGCTCACCGTGTCGCCCGATGATCGTCTACCCACTCCGGCCATCGGCTTTAGCCGGGAGTCCATTCGGTTTCTTGCTTCTGTCGGAGCATCCATCGATGTCGACACATACCGCGGGGTCAAGCGGGCAGCAGAGAGAGACAACCGTGAATCCTGATGTTTCATCGTGTCGCTGCCGCGTCCCGCGGCGATAGGTAGCATTTGATGAATTACCGCGACGGCCAAGAAGTGCGACTCGGGGACATCGTTAGCGATGGGTGACTCAGGCGGCCCCACTCGATCATTCAAGCCGATGCCTCTACGCGGCTCGGCTTAACTCAAGAATTAGACCTCATGAATTCCTACCACCGCTACAAAGAGCTTGGCCGCCCCATCGAGTATCTTATGGAGTGCTGGGCTCGCGGATGGTCATCTGAAGACTCATCGCGCCGCCCCCGACTGCTGACAGGACAGTCCAAGGTGCGGAACCTAGCTGGCTCATGTCCAGCAGCAGTAGGAGGCGGCGATGACACTTTACGCAGCGATCGATCTTCATTCCAACAACGGGGTGCTGTCCGTCATCGACGAGCAGGACCATGTGGTGTTCGAGCGACGTTTGCCGAACAGCCTGGAGCAGGTGCTGCAAGCGCTTGCACCCTTCCTCGCAGCTCTGAAGGCGCTGGCGGTGGAGTCGACCTACAACTGGTATTGGTTGGTCGACGGGCTGTTGGATGCTGGCGTGGATGTTCGGCTGGTGAACACTGCGGCGATACCGCAGTACGCGGGCCTGAAACATGGCAACGACCACACGGATGCGCGACATCTCGCACATCTCTTGCGGCTGAACCTGCTGCCTGAGGGCTACATCTATCCGCGCGAACAGCGCGCGGTGCGCGACCTGCTGCGACGACGCTTCCTGCTGGTCCGCCAGAGCGTGACGCTGACCAACTCGCTGCAGAGCGCGTGGTCGCGACGCACGGGGCATGGCATACGCACCAACGATCTGAGGCTGCTGACCGCTGAGGCGATTGAGACCACGTTCGTCGATGTGCATGAGCGCCTGGCGGTGCTGTCGGAGCTGAAGCTGCTGCAGTGCCTGCACACACAAGTCGACCAGATGGAGCGCTGGGTGCTGGAGTCGATCCGTTCCACGCCAGAACTTCAAGCGCTGCGCAGCACGCCCGGGATTGGAGTCATTCTCGGCAGCACGATCCTCCTAGAGACCGGCGAGATCACACGCTTCGACAGCGTCGGCGACTACGCCTCGTACTGCCGCATGGTCGAAAGCACGCGCCTGTCGAACGGCAAGAAGAAGGGCAGCGGCAACGCCAAGTGCGGCAACCGCTACCTGAGCTGGGCTTGGATCGAAGCCGCGAACTTCGCGATCCGCTATAGCCCTGAGATCCGCCGTTGGTTCGATCGCAAGGCGAGTAAGAAGCCGCGCCCGGTTGCGATCAAATCCGTGGCCCACAAGCTGGCCCGCGCCGGCTACCACCTGATCAAGGACGGAGGCCACTTCGATGTGAAGCGGGCCTTCGGATAAGCACACCGGCGGCGTCTGAGGTCGGAACATGGGGTTGGCTTGCAACCACCAGATCTGAATGATCCAGGCGTCGTCGGACCCGATTCAAAGGCAGGGGCCGCCTGCCCGGCGAGCCAATCAAGGGTTGGACGCGCACCGCGCGAACCACGTTACCTGTGCAGCCGATGCCGGCCACATGGACGCCAGGGCAGAACCGATGAGTGTTTGGGGCAGCGATGCCGAGGGCGGGACACCGCCTCAACCAAAATGGTGACTGGTGCGGCCGAGGGCCGCAGCCTTACCGAGAACACAGGCGGGGACGGTCAAGCCAAGAGCGGGTCAGCAGGAAAAAAGAGAAGCCCGGATCACGGGAGTAGTTTTGTCAGCCCTGTTGACACGGGCGGCGCAATGGTGACCCCGTTGAGAAGGCAGAGTACGACTGGACATACGCGGAGCTTGGCGACGGTGCCCGGGACGACCCCGAAAGAGCATGGCAGTGCATTCTCTTTGCACTCGACAGCCCTCAATGCTCCGCGCATTTTGGCGTTCTCGCCGCCGGCCCATTGGAGGATTTGCTTTCTTTCCATGGTGCGGCATTCATTGACCGCGTTGAAGCGCTAGCTCGCCAAAACCCAAAGTTTGCGTCGCTTCTGGGTGGGGTCTGGCAATTCCAGATGACGGATGAGATCTGGCATAGAGTTCAGCAGGTCTGGGACAGGCGCGGCTGGGATGGCATACCGGCTGGGGCCTAACACTTGGTGTATGGACTTCACCTCTCAAACCACCCCCGATTCCCGACTCCCCATTCCCGGCCTCCCAGGCATCCGCGCGAACGCCACCGCCACGCTCAGTGCGTCGCGCAGGTCGTCGACCGGGCAGGGTTTGGCCAGGGTGCGGTAGATCACGCCTTCGCGGGTGGCGCGGTCGGCGGCGTCGGTGTCGCCCATGCCGGTCAGCAGCATGCGGACGGTTTGTGGCCAGCGCTGGCTGACCTTTGTGAGGAATTCGACGCCGTCCATGCCCGGCATGCGCATGTCCGACAGCACGACGGTGAACGGGCCTTCGCGCTCCAGCGCTTCCAGCCCCGCGTGCGGGCCGACCGCGGTGACCAGTTCGAAGCGGCCGTGCAGGCTGCGGGTGAGCGCGCGCAGGATGTTGGGCTCGTCGTCGACGCACAGCACGCGCGGCAGGGCCTCAGACATTGTCGTTCTCCTTGATGGCATCGGCCTTGGCCTGCCAATCGTCCAGGCGGTCGGCGACCTGCATGCGTTTCAGGTAGTCGTGATCGGGCTGCTCGCCGGCGATCAGGGCGACCGCCACATGCACGACGCCGGCCATGCCGAACTCGCGCGGCGAGCCGCGCTGCGGATGGGTGTGATGGGCCACCGCCTCGACGATCGCCATCGGCAGCCCCCACACGCCCAGCAGATACGCACCGACTTCGGCATAGCCGAAGCGCTCGGCGAGCGCGCCTTCGGGTTGCGGCAGCAGGCGGCCGACATTGGCCAGCAGGGCGGCGATGCCGATCATGTCGGCATCGGTGCGGCCGCCGGCCAGCCGCGTCGCCAGTACCGAGGTCAGCAGCGCCTGTTTCTGCAGTTCGGCCACATCGGGCCGGGAGGCGTCCTGCGAGAACACTTCGGCTGCCAGCACCAGGTTGCGGATCATGGTCGAGCCGATGCGCTGCACCGCGGCCTTCAGGTCGGTGACCGCACGGCCGGCCGATGGGAAGAAGGCTGAGTTGGCCATGTGCAGCACCTTGGCGGTCATCGCCGGGTCTTCGGCGAGGATGGCGCCGATCTGGCGGGCATCGCAGTTCGGGTCCTGCAGGGCCTGGTTGAGTTTGGCGAATACGTGCGGCGCCGCCGGCAGCGTGGCCATGCGGCCGACGGTGTTGCCGATTTCCGGGTCGGCCAGCAGGTTGCGCAGTGCGACCGCGCCCTCGATGGTGTCGACCAGTACCTGCGGGTCGCAGGGTTTGGACAGAAACTGCTGGGCGACGTCCAGCGCACGCATCGCCGCCTGGGTTTCGGTGTGGCCCGACAGCAGCATGCGCATGGTTGCCGGCGAGCGCTGGCGGACCTGGCGCAGCAGCTCGGCGCCGTCCATGCCGGGCATGCGCATGTCGGTCACCACCACGTCGATCGAGCCCTGTTCGAGCACGGCCAAGGCTTCGGCACCGCTGGTGGCAAGCAGGATTTCCCAATCGCGGTTGAGCCCGAACAGCATGCGTTCGATGCCGACCAGCACGCGGCGCTCGTCGTCGACGAACAGCACCTTCATGCCGCGCCCTCCTCGTCCGCAGCGGCCGCCTGCAGCGGCAGGTGGATGCAGAAACTGGTGCCGTGGCCGGGATCGGTCTCGAAGAACAGCCGACCCTTGTGTTTGTTGACCACCGTGGAATACGCCATCGACAGGCCCTGGCCGGTGCCCTTGCCGACCGGCTTGGTGGTGAAGAAGGGATCGAACACCGAGCGCTGGATCGCCTCGGGGATGCCGCCGCCGGTGTCGGCGATGCGGATTTCGGCGAACTCGTCCACGCGGCGCGTCGAAATGAGGATGCGGCCCTTGGTGCCGGGCGCCTCCAGCACCACGTCGGCGATCGCGTGGGAGGCGTTCACGATCAGATTCAGCACCACCTGGCTGATTTCGTCGCGGAAACAGGGTACCGGCGGCAGGTTGGCGTCGAATGCGGTCTCAAGATCCGCCACGTATTTCCACTCGTTGCGCGCCACCATCGCGGTGGTGTTGATCAGCTCGGACAGCTCGACCGGCTCCATGTCCTCACCGGAGGGATGGGAGAAACGCTTCATCGCCATCACGATGCCGGACACGCGGTTCAAGCCCTCCTGCGATTCATCGAAGGCATCCGGCACGTTGCGGCGCAGGTAGTCGAGCCGTGCGGCTTTCAGCGCCGCCTCGGCCGCATCGAGCCGGTCCGACGACAGCGGCGCCTGGCGCGCATCCGCCAGCAGGCCGAGGTATTGGTCGACCACCGCAAGCAGGGTGTCGAAACCGCTGCGCAGAAAGCTGACGTTGTCGGACACGTACTGGATCGGCGTGTTGATCTCGTGCGCGACGCCGGCCGCGAGCTGGCCGATGGCCTCCATCTTCTGCGACTGCAGCAGGCGCGCCTGGGTGCTGTGCAGCTCGGCCAGTGCGCTGTGCAGCTGATGGCGCTCGCGGTCGAGCTCGCGGGTCTTGCGCGAGACCACCGCCTCCAGGGCGATGTTCTGCTCCAGCAGGGCGAACGCGGAGGGGTCGCCATTGCTGCGTTCCTCCAGCCGTTTGATCAGCACGTCGATGGTGCGATCACGCGCGGCCAGCATGCGTTTGAGGGCCGCGTCGGATTCAGCGCTGGTCTCGTCGCCCTCGGCCTCGGGATCAAGCCCGCGCAGGCCGGCCTCGCGTGGCGTGGCAAGCGGGCCTGGGCGGGGCTGTTCCGGAGGTGGTGGGTCGAGAGACTTGGACATGGCGTTCAGCGCGCTGCCAGCGCGATGGCGGTGAAGGTCTGATTGATGTGCAGCCCGTTGAACTGCTCACCGTGGGTCGAGAATCCGAACACGTGCTGTGCAGCCAGAAAATCGCCGAGGGGGCCGACCAGGTTGGCGCGCTCGGCCTGGCGTCGGCGCAGGGTGCAATCGCAGCCGAGCACCAGAGCTGTCTCGCCCAGTCGGGCACGCACTTCGGCGAAACCGCGCTCAAGCGCCGCCAGCGGCGACTGCGCGTCGCCGACCGCCACCAGCACGCCGGCCTCGACCGCGGACATGCACAGCAGGGCGCGATTGCGGGTCACCCGGCTGATCGCGCGCACCACGTACTGTTCACCCAGGCGCACCAGTAGCGGGTGCGCCTCGGTCAGGCGGCTGTCGAGATCACGCTCGGCCACGCCCAGCACTTCGGCGTAGACCTCGGCGGCGGGCAGGCCGTTGATCTGGATCAGCAGCCGGCGCTCCGGATCGGCCTCGGTAATCACCAGCCGCTGCGGGCGCGGGGTGAAGTTCTGCACCCGGAAGGCCATGAACTCGTGCGGGGTTTCAAACACGCCGAACACCGCCGCGTTGCTGCGGAAGCGGCCGTCGAAGTACACCGGTGTGTGCTCGAAGCGCATGTCGTCAGAGGCCGAGCCGCCGACGAAGGGCACGTCGCCCAGGCCGTGATACAGCGCGTGTGCCACCTGTTCCTCGCCTTGATGCAGGCCATCGACCAGCAGCAGGCCGAAATGGCGGGCACCGGGCGCGCAGCCTTTGCTGAGCAGATCGCCGGCAATCGCCGCGACATCACGCTGCGCGTCCGACAAAGGCTCGATCAGGTAGGGCTTGAGCCGCAGGGCCTCGCCATAACAGGCCAGCAGGGAAATGCCGCCGGGGCTGAAGCCGCGCGGTCCGATCTGACTGCCGCTGGTGCAACCCATCAGCGGGCAGGGAAACGTCTCGGCGAGATTCTCGGCCAGAGACTGCAGCGGATACGCCCCATCACAGTAGAAGATCGCCGCAACCGGGGTTTGGCCGGGCATGCGCTCGGCAAGCCGTTGGCGCAGTTCGGCCACCGCATCGGCTGGATCCGGGCAAGCCGACCAGACCATCTCGACCTGGATCACAGACCCCACCCGACGCCGCCAGAAAGCAGCAGGGAAACGATCACGGGCGCCGGAAAGCCGTCGCAGGCGGGCTCGCCGCGCTCTCCGATTTGCTGGCCAGCGCCATGCACACACATTTCGAGATTCTCCGGATTGGCCAAGACTGGCCTCCCGGCGAGGCAACCTGCATGCCGCGTGCCGCGCCGCATCCCTGAACGGCGCGGCAGACCTGCGCGCCGCCATTGGCTTCGCGCGCGCAATGCCTGACCATCGCGACTCCAATCATCCACGGTGCGCCAACAGCGGATGGGCCCTGAGCTGCGTTCAAGCCTGCAACAGCAACTGCCCGCGGCGCTGACCGGCGGGCTGGCAGCGCTGTTCGTGCTCAGCACCGACAGCTTGGGCTTGTGGTCCGCGGCGGCGGTGGTGGTCTGGGCTCTGCTGGCTGGCCGAGCCCTGATGTGGCCGCAGACCACCATCCGCCTGCGCGCCTTTCTGTCGCTGCAGGCCATGGCTGCCGGCCTGCCGATTCTCGGTTTCGCCGCGCTGGACCTGGTGCTTGGCCTGCCGGCGCCGCCTGCGGGGACCGCAGAAGCGCTGACCTTTGCGGTCAATGCGCTGGCGGTGGGGCTGGGCCTGAGCCGGATCCGCTCGCCGCAGCTGCCCGGCTTTCTGCAACTCGCGGCCGGCCTGCTGCTGGTGCTGAGCGGTCTGGCCGAACTGGGTGCATTCAGCGTCGGCGAAGGACGCCCGCGTGCCTTCAGCCTGGCCTTCGTCAGCGTACTGAGTGCGAGCGGCATCATCCTCGGCAGTTCAATCGTGCGCAGCACCCTGCTGCATGACGTGTCACTGCGCAAAGGGGTCCACCTTGCCGCCGCCCTGGCGGTGGCGGCGGCCTGCGCGGACGCGATGCTGTGGCTCCTGGACAACGCAGCCGGCAGCGTCGCGCCTGCGCGCTCGCCGCTGTTGTCCGAACCCTCCAGCCTGTTGGCGCAGGCCCTCACCTGCGCCGCGTTCGTACTCGCCCTGGCCGGCTACCGTCGCTCTGCGGCTGTTTTCAGCTTCGCGGTCGTCGTCGTTGCACTGCTGGTGCTCGCCGCGAGCCTGCTGGGGTCGCCGCTGCATGGGCTGAGTGAGTTGGCGAGCGGGCTGCCGCCGCTGACCGTGGCGCTGGCGCTGGCGGTCGCCTGCGCGGGTCTGCAGGCTTCGGCGATTCGCAAGCGCCGCGCGCTGTGGCGGGCCCTGGCCTGGGCTGCGGGCCTGATCGTGATGCTGATCGCAGCGCTCGCACTGCTCGGACATCTGCTCGACACGGATCAGCTCAGTCCGCTCGCGGTCAATGCCAGCCTGGGTCCGGTGGGTGCCCTCGGGCAACTGGCGCTTGGCCTGCTGCTGCTGCTGCTCGCTGATTCAAGCAGTGAGGCGCGCCATCCGCTCGCCCTGCTGTTGCCCGCCAGCGTGGGCGGGCTGACCGTGGTGCTTGGCCTGCTGGGCTGGCGTGCCTTGCTGCCGGAAGAGGCCGTGCGGATCGAACGTGCGGCACAGGAGACCGCTCAACAGCTCGGCGCACGTATCGAGCAGCGCCTGCAGCAGTTCAGCCAGATCGCCTTCGCCTATGCCGAGGGTGGCTCGGTATCGCGCCAGACCCTGTTCCGGCTGGAGCCTTCGGTACTGGCGGTTGCCGAGCCCGATGGCACCGGCTGGAAACCGCGCCAGACCGGCTTGATTGACGGCCTGCAGCGCTGGCAGAGCCGGCTGCAGGCGCTGTCGATGGGCTTGAGCGAACACGAGCGTATCGAGGCCAGCGCCCTGCTCGGCGCCGAGCGCCCGCCGTGGCTGCTGGTGTCGATCGCCGGTGCCGAGCCGGGCCAACGCATCCGCCTGCTGGTGGATGCGGGAGCGCTGGCGGATTCGGTCCTCGGTGACTACAGCGGTGGCTATGCGATCGAACTGCGCCAGGGCGACAGCCTGATCCTGAGCCGGCAGCGTGCGGATCTGCCCACGCGCAGCGGCGGCTCCGAGCATGCGCTGAAGGGGCTGGGCGCCGGCTGGTCGATGACCGCCACACCGCTGCCGCGCACCCTGCAGGTGATGGGCAGCCGTTTGCCCACCATCCTGCTGGTCACCGGCCTGCTGCTGGGCGGCACCCTGGCCGCCGCGCTGCGGCTGGCGGTGCTGGCACGCCAGCGCGCCCAGCAGGCCGAACGCATCGCCCGCGGCATGGAGCGCGAGGTCGCCGCGCGCGAGGCGACTGAATCGGCGCTCGACCGCTCGCTCGACGAGATCGGGCTGATTCTGTCGAGCATCACCGACGGCTTCCTGTTCGTCGATCGCGACTTGCGGGTCTCGTTCGCCAACGCCCGCGCCGCTGCCCTGCTGGGCCAAGCCGAGCATCTGCACATCGGCGCCAGCCTACTCGAACTCTGGCCGGGGCTGGCCAGCAGCGGCCGCCTGCGCGAACTGCGCGAGGCAATGAGCCAACGCGAGGCGGCGCGGTTTGAATCACGGATGGAAGCCGACCAGCGATGGCTTGACGTGCGCGTCTACCCGCACCCGGAAGGCATCGCCCTGCTGCTGCAGGATGTCAGCGAACAGCACGAGCGCGCGCAGCGACTGGCGGTCAGCGAATCGGCGCTGCGCGGCGCGCAGCGGCTGGCGCGGGTCGGCAGCTGGCGGCTCGACCTGCACAGCGGCGACTGGTTCTGGAGCGACGAGCTGTTCCGCATTCTCGGCTACAGCCCCGGCCAGCTGCCGCCCTCGCAGGAGCTGCTGCTGCAGCACGTGCCCAGCGATGAGCGTCAGCAGCTGCAGCGTGCATTCGACGCCCTGCTGAGCGAAGGCCGCGCGCTGCAGCAGGAGCACCACGTGCTGCATGTCAAAGGCCAGCGCGTGCCGGCGCTCAGCCTGGCCCAGGCCGAGTACGACCCGCTGGGCAATCTGCTCGCGGTCTCCGGCACCCTGCAGGACATCAGCGCACAGCGTCAGCAGGCGGCGGCGCTTGGCGCGGCGCTGGAGCGCAGCGAACGTCAGGCGCAGCAGCTGCAGGCGCTGAATCGGGTCTCCTTGCTGGCGAGTCGCAAGCTGGGCGATCCCGACCTGGTGCCGGCGCTGCTGGCGGAGATCCGGATCGCGCTGGGCACCCGGCTGGCCCTGCTGCTGTCGGCGGGCGCCGACAGCCCGCGTTTCCAGACCGGATCGGCGGGCTCGTTGCCATCCGCCATCATCGTCTCCAGCGTCGAACCCGAAGGCGACGCAGCCTTCGACGGCCCGGCCTGCGATCTGTTGCGCCATCTCGGCGCCAGCGGCCCGATCGCCCTGGGCGCCGCCGAACTGTTGGCCGAGACAGCGTATTCGGAGCTGAGCCCCGAGGTGCTCGCCCTGCCCCTGGCCGGCCTGCTGTCGGTGCCACTGCAGGACCCGAAGGGCAGCGTGCTGGGGTATCTGCAGGTTTCGCGGCCGAACCTGGGCGAGTTCCAGCGCGACGACCTCGACGTGCTGACCCAGTTCGCCCAGATCATCACCATCACCCTGGATTGGGCACGCCTGATCGATGCGCTGCAGCGGGCGCAGCGCGACCTGCTGGAGCAGATCGACGAGCTCTCGCGCAACCGCGCCCTGCTCGCCGGTGCCGAGCGTGTGGCCGGGCTCGGCACCTGGCAGCTGCGCTTCAACGAGTCGCGCCCGAACGGCCTGGAGATCTCCGAGCAGGTGCAGCAGATCCTGGAAATCCACACGCCGCGCCCGGACCTCGAACAGACCCGTCAGCTGCTGTATCCCGAAGACCGACCAACCATTCGCGAGCTGTTCCTCAGCCTGTTTGCCGGCAGCCAGTCGATCGATGCCGAGTACCGGGTCCTGTGCGCATCGGGCACCACCCGCTGGATCCACATTCAGGCCGAGCTGACCCGCGACAGCGCCGGCCGGCCGCAGCATCTGCTGGGGACCATGCGCGACGTCACCCGCGCGCGCCTCGAGCAGGAGCGCGATCGCGAGTACGCGGAGATCCTGCGCGGCATCGCCAATGCCAAGCCGCTGGTTGAAACCCTGACGGCGCTGATCGCAAGCCTGGAGAACAGTTTCTCGGTCCGGGTGGCGATCGCCTACGGCTTCGATCCGCGCCTCGGCGTCAGCGCGTTCGAAGCGCCCTCGTTGCCGCTCGAGTTCATTCGCAAGGCGATCGAACTCAGTCGGGTCAGCGGGGTGGCGCCGAGCCGCATCGCCGGCGAGCGCGGCATCCAGGTGATCGAAGAGGATGTGCTGGCGCGGGCAGAGTTCACCAGCATCCATGCGGTATGCAGCGCTGCAGGCGTGCGCTCGGTGTGCGCAACGCCGATCTTCGGCGGCAGCGACACCCTGATCGGCGTGTTGAGCGTCTATGGCACCGAGCCCGGCCGGCCGCAGCCCGAGCTGATGGCGGCGATCGATGCCGGCGTTTCGCTGGCGGCGATCGCGATGAAGACCGCCAACGCCCGTCGCCGCATCGAGGAGAGCCAGCAACGCCTGCGCTCGCTGTTCACCCTGGTGCCGGACGCGGTGTTCGCGCTCGATCCGCAGGGCCAGATCGAGGACTGCAATGCCGCCGCCGCGGCCCGCAGCGGGCGCGGCCGCAGCGAACTGATCGGCCGCAACATCAGCGCGATCGTTCCACATGAGGCTCGCGCCGCCATGCGCGAGAACGTCGAGCTGGCGGCGCTCGGCGGCACCCAGCGCTTCGAGCGCAGCGGGATCAGTGACGACGGCAGCCGTGCCGATGTCATCACCACCACCCTGCCGATCGTGGTTGACGGCGCCACCGTCGGCGTGTTCCTGATCGACAGCGACGTGACCGCCCAGCGTGAAGCACAGGCGGCCCTGCAGGCGGCGCTCGCCGACGTGCAGGCGCGCAACCAGGAGCTGCAGGACTTCGCCTTCGTCGCCTCGCACGATCTGCAGGAACCGCTGCGCAAGGTGCAGGCCTTCGGCGACCGGCTGCGGCTGCATCTGGCCGATCGCCTCGACGCCGACAGCGCCGACTACATCCAGCGCATGCGCGGTGCTGCAGCGCGCATGCAGACTCTCATCAACGATCTGCTCGCCTACTCGCGGGTGTCGCGCAACGCCCATCAGCCGCAGCGGGTCGATCTGTCGCAGATCCTGCAGGAAGTGCTGTCCGATCTCGAAAGCCGGATCGAGGCCAGCCACGCCAAGGTGCTGGCGGACCCGCTGCCAGTGCTGATGGCCGACCCGACCCAGATGCGCCAGCTGCTGCAGAACCTGATCGGCAACGCACTGAAGTTCACCCACCCCGAACGTCCGCCGGTGGTGGAAGTGTTGGCCGAGGTCACACCCGACCCGCGCAGCCCGGGGGCGCAAGTGCTGCATCTGTCTGTGCAGGACAACGGCATCGGCTTCGACAACCGCTACCTGGACCGGATCTTCGCGCCGTTCCAGCGCCTGCATGGCCGCAGCGAGTACGAGGGCTCCGGCATCGGCCTGGCGATCGTGCGAAAGATCGTCGAGCGTCATGGCGGCCAGATCAACGCCGACGGTCGGCCGGGTCGTGGCGCGCTCTTCATGGTCGAACTGCCGATGCGAACTGATGCTCTTTCCAGAGCCGCCGCGGTCTGCGAGGATTCGCGCTGATGCCAGCGCCCTCCTCCCACCTTTGTCGCGTTCTGGTCGCCGAAGACGATAGCGACGACTGTCGCCTGCTCGCGGACGCTTTCCGGCTCTGTGGCGTCGATTGTGCGGTCGAGTTCTTCCCGGATGGCGTGCGTCTGCTCGAAGCGCTGCGCGACGTCACCGCGGACCAGACCCCGCAACTGGTGCTGCTCGACCTCAACATGCCGCGCTTGGATGGGCGCGAAACCCTGAACCAGCTGCGCGCTGATCCGCGCTTCGCCCGGGTGCCGGTGGTGGTGATGTCGACCTCAGCGGCCGAGGACGATGCCAGCCGCAGCCGCCGCGCAGGCTGTGACGCCTACTTCGTCAAACCGGTCGAGTTCGGCGCCCTGGTCGATCTGGTCGGCGTGATATCAAGGCGCTGGCTGGCGCCAAGCCTTTCCGCAACGCCGAGCAACGCATGAAATTGCGCACTGGCACTGCGGTCCGCGTGCTGCTGATCGACGATGACGAAGACGATGTCGTACTGACCCGCGCGCTGTTCGGCGAAGTCGAGGACTTCCGCGCCATGGTCACCTCGGCCAACAGCATCGAACGCGGGTTCGAGCGTCTGGCCAGCGAGACCTTCGACATCTGCCTTGTCGACTACCGGATCGGCCCGGACAGCGGCATCGCCTTCATCGAAGGCGTCGCCGCGCGCGGCCACAATGTGCCGGTGATCCTGCTGACCGGCCAGGGCAGCCGTGAGGTCGACGTCCGCGCGATGGAGGCCGGCGCCGCCGACTATCTGGTCAAGGGCGGGCTCGATGCCGAACGACTTGGCCGCAGCGTGCGCTACGCGCTCGACCGCGCCGCCGACTTCCGCCAGATCGAAGCAAGCGAAGCCCGCTACCGCCTGCTGTTCGAGCGGAATCCGATGCCGATGTGGGTCTGCGACAACGAGACTCTGCGCTTTCTCGCGGTCAATGAGGCCACGGTCAATCACTACGGCTACAGTCGCGATGAATTCGCGCGCATGGATTCGACCGACCTGCGGCCGCCAGAGGACGTCGCCGAGTTTCTTCGCCAGGTGCGTACCGCGCCGCCCGGCATCTACCGCCGCGGCCCGACGCGCCACCGCCGCAAGGACGGCGCGAGCATCATGGTCGAGGTTACCGGCCATGAGATCGAGTTCGAAGGACGCCAAGCGCGGCTGATCCTGATCAACGACGTCACCCTGCGGCTGGCGGCGGAGTCGGAGGCACGTTTGCTGGCGCGCGCATTCGAATCCAGCAAGAGCGGCATGCTGATTGCCGACGCGCTGAGCGGCGACCTGCGCACCGTGTACGTCAATCCGGCCTTCGTGCGCATGAGCGGCTATACCGAAGCCGAGATCCTCGGCCGCAACTGCCGCTTCATGCACGGCGAAGACCGCGACCAGGAAGCCCTGCGCACCATCCGCGACACCCTGGCCCGACAGGGCGAGTGCGAGGTCGTGCTGCGCAACTACCGGCGCGACGGCACCCTGTTCTGGAACCAGCTGACTTTGGCCCCGGTGCGCGACAGCGATGGCCGAATCACCCACTACATCGGGGTGTCGACCGACCTGACCGACCGCCGTCGCCACGAGGCCGAACTGGCCTACCTGGCCCGGCATGATCAGGTCACCGGGCTGCCGCGCTTCATCGACCCCGACGAAGCCCTGCGGCCGATGATCGAAGAGGCCGCCAGCGCGGGCGAACGGGTGACGGTGTGGTGCATCGACATCGACCGCTTCCAGTCGGTCAATGAGAGCGTCGGCTATCGCGGCGGCGATGAGGTGCTCCGCCTGCTGGCCTCGCGCATCCGTTACATCACCGGCGCCTCCGGCAAGCTGTGGCGCCTGACCAGCGACGAGTTCGTGCTGGCGCTGCGCTATCGCCCGGGCGAATCCGACCCGCTGCGCATCGCCGAGCAGATCCGCGAAACGCTGGAGGTGCCGGTGCCGGTATCCGGCTCGCAGCTGTTCCTGTCCGGAACCATTGGCCTGGCCGGTTTTCCGGACAACGCGCGCGATCCGGTCGAGCTGTTCCAGTGTGCGGAGTCGGCGATGTACCGCTCAAAGCGCAGCGGGCGCAATTCGGTGCTGGCCTCAACCGCCTCACACGCCGAAGAGCTGCGCGAGCGCTTGGCCCTGGGCAGCCGATTGAAGAGCGCGATCCACAACAACGAGTTCGTGCTGCACTTCCAGCCCCAGGTCAGCGGCAGCGATGGCCGCATCACCGGCATGGAAGCACTGGTGCGCTGGCAGACCACAGACCGTGGCCTGATCCCGCCTGGCCGCTTCATCCAGGTCGCCGAGGAACTCGGCAGCATCCTCGACCTCGGCCGCTGGGTGCTGCGCGAAAGCTGCCTGCAGGCGCGGCGCTGGTATGACGCCGGCCACACCGAGCTGCGGGTGGGCGTGAATATCAGCCCGCTGCAGCTGCATCGGATCAGCTTTGTCGGTGAGGTCCGCGAGGCGCTGGCCAGTTCTGGCTTGCCGCCACATGTGCTGGAGATCGAGATCACCGAGTCGGCGATTGTCGAGAACCTGGGCCGCGCGCTGGAGATCCTGAACGCGCTGAAGGAGCTCGGCGTGCAGCTGGCGCTGGACGATTTCGGCGTCGGCTTCAGCTGCCTGAGCCAGCTCAAGCGGTTTCCGATCGACCGCATCAAGATCGACCAGAGCTTCGTGCGCAACGTCGCCAGCGCCGGCACCGAGGCCGCGATCGCGCGTGCGATCACCGCGATGGGCCACGAGCTGCACATGAAGGTGATCGCCGAAGGCGTGGAAACCGAGGCCCAGTTCGGCTACCTGCTACGCAACCACTGCGACGAGTTCCAGGGCTTTCTGTTCAGCCCGCCGGTGCCGGTGGCCGAGGCCACCGCCCTGCTGGCCAAGCGCTATGTGGCGCCCTTGGTGATGACCCTGGCGCGGCCCGAGCGCGGCCTGCTGCTGGTCGACGACGAAGAGAACGTGCTGCGCGCGCTGGTGCGCGTGCTGCGCCGCGATGGCTATGTGATCCACACCGCCACCAATGCCGAACAGGGCTTCGAGCTGCTGGCCAAGAACCGCGTGCAGGTGATCGTCTCCGACCAGCGCATGCCCGGTATCAGCGGCACCCAGTTCCTGTCGCGGGTCAAGGACATGTACCCGGACACCATGCGCATCGTGCTGTCGGGCTATACCGATCTCGCGACCCTGACCGACGCGATCAACCGCGGTGCGATCTACAAGTTCCTGACCAAGCCCTGGGACGATGAAGACCTGCGCAAGCAGGTGCAGGACGCGTTCCGTCAGTTTGACGAACGCGCCCCGCGCGAATCCAACTTCTGAGGCTGAGCGGTGTTCGCCCGGCAACGGGTCGGCCGATCGTTTGACGTCCGGATCAGCGGAAGTAGTCGAACAGCGAGTTGCTCTGGACCTTGGTGAAACTCGCCTGCGCGGCCTCCAGCATCAGCAACTGCTGTGAAAGCCGGCTGGCTGCCTCGGCGTAGTTGAGATCGCGGATCTCCGACAGCGTGGTCGACAGGCTCAGGGTCTGCGCGCCCCGTTCTTCCGCGGTGCGATCGAGCGTACTCAGCCGCGCACCGACCTTGCTGCGGGCATCGATGATCTGCTGCTGGCTGAGGTCGAGATCTTCCAGCCCGGCGAAGAACGCGTTCTGCTGTACCGCGCGCTGCTCGGGCGTGGCCGAGGGCAGCTGCAGCGCATCGATAATCCCCTGCACGGTGGCGAACATGTCCTGCCGCGGCGAAGGGTCCACGTTGAAACTGTCACCCGCCGCAGGCACACCCGAAAAGCGCAGCTGTGCGCCGCCGAAGCTGATCGCATCGCCCGGCGTGTAGACACCGGTTGCAATCACCGTCGCGCTGCCGTCTTCCACGTTGTAGCCACCGGCGCCATCGAACACGATGCGGTAGTTGTCCGGCAGCCACGGCGTGCTGCCGGACAGGCCGGCACTCTGCAGCACCAGGGTGCCGCCGTTGGCGGCATCGGCGCGCGCGGCGAAGCTGCCGTTGCCGGTGGGGATACGCAGGAAGATCTCGCTGCCGGGCTCGACATCGGCCACCGCCAGCGAGGGTGAGATGTCGATCCGCCGCTGCACCTGGTCGCCGGCGTAGACCACACCGCCAGCGCCGGGCGTGAACGGCACCGCTGCGCCCTGACTGCCGGCGAACAGATAGCGGCCACTGCCGTCGCTGGCATTGGCCTGGCCGTACAGGCTTTCCAACTGCTGGACCAGTTCATCGGCGATGGCCGAGCGCGACTCCGGCGTCTGCGTGCCGTTGAAGCCCTGCACCGCCAGCTCGCGGATACGCAGCAGCGAATCGCCGGTCGCGGTCAGCGCGACTTCGGCGAGGTTGAGCCGATTGGCGACGATGTTCGAATTGGACGAGAAGCGTTCGAGTTCGGCGCGCGCGCGATCGAGCATCACCGCCACGCCCGCGCCCACCGGGTCTTCGGCGGCGTTGTTGATCTTGCGGCCATTGGACAGCTGCAGCTGGGTTTTGAGCGCTTCGGACTGTCGCGCCAGCAGCGCGTTCAGGCCTTGGGTGAACTGCTGGTTGGTGGAGATGCGCATGCTTAGCCCCTCACTGCGGCCAACAGGGAATCGAAGGCCTGATTGGCGATGCTGATGATCTGGGCCGCGGCCTGGTAGGACTGCTGGAAGCGCAGCAGATTGGCCGCTTCCTCGTCCAGGTTGACGCCAGACACGGCGTCGCGCTCGTTGGTCAACTGGGTATTGATCGCCTGCTGGCCGGACAAGGTGTATTCGGCCTGGCGCGCGGCGCCGCCCATGCGCGAAGTCATTTCGCTGATCGCTGAGGTGATCGACTGGTTGCCACCGTCGAACAGGCCCTGCCGCCCGACCTCGGCCAGCAGGCGCGCATTGCCGTTGTCGCCGGAGCGCGCACCCATCGGGCCGAACACGAACTCATCGCCCGGGTCGGGAGTGCCGTCGAGCGTGACCTCCCAGCCGTTGACCGCGATGGTGTCGCCGGGGGTGTAGGGGAAGGCGCCGGCACCATTGATCGAATACACGCCGGGACCGGTGAACTCGATGGTGACCGGCGACTGCAGATTGGGATTGCTGGCATCGGCGATGCTGATCGGGCCGAGTATGCCGCTGCCGCTGTTGCTCAGTGGCGCGCTGGCGCGTACCGGCAGGGCGGCGGCGATGCGGTTCGGGTCGGCGATCGCCATCGCCATCTGGCGGGCGGCGTCCGAGCCGGTGCGCACCATGATGTCGTCGCCGGCCACGGCAGCGCCGGTCACCTCCAGGCTGATGCCCTCGACGATGAACGGGTCGGCGCCGGTACCGGTGCCGGTCATCGGCAGGCTGGCGCCGGTCGAAGCCAGACGCGCCTGCCAGGTGGCGCCGTCAAACCGCAGGATGATGTCGCGCCCCGACATCGCGCCGACGTCGTCAATGCCGGTGGTGAAATTGGCGGTGCCGGCATTGTTGGTGGACGGCAGTGAGGTCGGCGCGATCGGCCGGAAGAAATCCGCGCCGGCCACGCCGTTCAAGTCGACGCCCGCGCGATGCTGGGCATTGAAGGATTCAACCGTGCCGATGGCCAGCCGACCCAATTGCGCCATGGCCGGGTCGATGACGTCATTGCGGAAGTTGTACAGGCCGGCCAGTTCGCCGCCGAGGCCTTGCGTCGACAGCCGCAGCGGCCCGAGGGGGCTGGTCACCGACAGCTGCTGGCGATCGAGCCGGAATGGATCGCGGGTGACTTCCAGCGTCTGCGCCTTGGGACCGAGCACCAGGCTGGCGCCCGATCCGGTCTGCACGTTCAGCGAGCCATCGTCCTGCTCAAACGTGGTCACGCCGATCTTGCCGGAGAGTTCGCGCACGGCCTGGTCGCGCTGATCCAGCAGGTCATTCGGCGGCTGGTTGAACTGGCCACGGGCGCGCACGATCTCTTGGTTCAGACGCGCGATCTGCGCGCTGAGACGATTGACCTCACCGACCGTGTTGCCGATGCGCTGGCCGGTTTCCAGATCAAGCTGGTTGAGCTGATTGGCCTGGGTTTGGAAGCGATCGACCGTGTTCTGGCCGCCGTCGAGCATCGACTGGCGTGCGGCGATCGAGGTCGGCTCGGCGACCACGCCCTGGGTGGAGTCGAAGAAGTCCGACATCGGTCGGGCCAGCGAGGAGCCGGATTCGCTGATCACGCGATCGACCCGGGCGGCCAAGCCTGAAAGCACCTGCAGGCGGCCCATTTCGGAGGCGCTGGCGTCCAGACGCGAGGTCAGGAAATTGTTGATCAGCCGGTTGACCCCGCTGACCTGCACGCCCGCGCCGAGAGAACCGAAACCCGCGCCCTGGCCGACCCGGGAGGAGAACTCCACCCGCTGACGGGAGTAGCCCGGCGTACTGGCATTGGCGACATTGTTGCTGGCGGCAGCCATGGCCCGCTGGAAGGCCAGCATGGCGGATGTGCCTATGGAGAATGGATCGGACATGGGTCACCTCGTCCGGTACTAGCGGCCACCGGCGGCAAAACTTGAGGGCGCGGCGGATCGGGCCGGGGCGATCTAGCCGCGAGCCGCCGCGGTAGCGCCGGGCTGCTGCAGGTTCTGGGCCAGCAAGGTGCGCGGCGCCTGCGGATCAGATTCTGCCGGCGCCAGTGCCGCCAGCGCACGATTCAGACGCGGGCCGTGGGCGATCGCGGTGAGCTTCTGTGCGTACTGCGGGTCAGTGGCGTAACCCGCGCGCTGCAGGGCGCTTGCATAGGCGCCGCTGTTGCCGGCGACCGCGAGTGCCGGCGCATAGCGCGGATTGCCGCGCACCAGGGCGACGTAGTCGTTGAAGCTCTGCTCGACGCTGTCATAGGTGCGGAAGTCGGCGCGCTCGGCCTGCATCCGGCCATTGGTGAACTCCTGCGTCGCGTGGCTGGCGCGCTCGCCCTCCCAGCTGCGGCCGGCCTTGATGCCAAACAGGTTGTGGCCGGCGCTGCCATCGCTGGCGCGCGGCACATGCCGGCCCCAGCCGGTCTCCAGCGCGGCTTGGGCGACCAGCACGCGCGGGTCGACGCCCAGCTCGGCGGCGGCCTTCTGCGCGTGTGGCCAGACCCGTTCGACGAACTGCTCCGGGGTTTGCGTCAGTGAATCGGCGGCGCTCACCAGACGTGCGGATGGCACCGGCGGAGCGGAACGATCCACCGGTTTGATGCCGCTCGGTGCGCTCACCGGCAGATCGGCCGCCGCGGGGCGCGAGGCACCGGCGGGCTCGGGCAGGCGCGGCACCGGCAGTGGCGTCGAACCCACGCTGCCGCCGCTGGCCGTGGCGCGTTCGAACCGCTGCGCCGGCAACAACCGCGCGTAGCCGTCGAGCGGATAGGCCACGCCGGTCGGCGCCCGCACCGCGCCTGCATCACTGCTGACGCCGCCTTCCAGTGCCGCCTGCTGCTGACGCAGCGAACGCTCGATCTGGCTGGCCAAGCCGAAGCCGGCGCCGTTGCTGATCGACTGCACCACTTCGCGATCGTGCATCTCGCGGAACAGCCCGGACTGGCCCGGAAACAGCGCCTCGCCTCCGGCCGATTCGCGCATGGTTTTCAGCATCTGCTCGACGAACAGGGCCTCGAACTTGCGCGCGGTGTCGGCGGTGACATCGCCAGCCGCCGCGCCCGTCTTCGGCGCCGCCGCGGCGGGCGCGCTGACGGCGAGCCGGTTCATCAACGCGAGATCGGGGGTCGAGAAGTTCATGCGGGCAGCGCCTAGATGATCTCAAGCTCGGCGCGCAGTGCGCCGACCTGCTTGAGCGCTTCAAGAATCGCGATCAGGTCGCCGGGGGCGGCGCCGACATCGTTTACTGCGCGCACGATCTCTTCGAGCGAGGTGCCGCCCTCCAGTACGAACATGCGGCTTTCGGTCTGCTGGACCTGGATGTTCGATTCCGGCGCGGCAACCGTCTCACCGCCCGCGAGGGCATTGGGCTGACTGACTTCGACCTTCTCGGAAATACTGACGGTGAGCGAGCCGTGCGAAACCGCGGCCGGCATCACCCGCACATTGGCGCCGATCACGATGGTGCCGGTGCGCGCGTTCACCACCACCTTGGCCGGGGCATCGCCCGGGCTCAGTTCGATGTTTTCGAGCTGGGACATGAAGCCGATCCGCGCGGACACATCGAAGGGCGCGCGCACCGCCACGCTGCCGCCATCGACCGCGCGCGCGGTCTCCGGCCCGTAGATGCTGTTGACCGCCTCGACCAGGCGCTGCACGGTGGTGAAATCGGCGCGATGCAGATCGAGCACCAGCTCCTCGCCATTGCTGGCCATGCCGTCGGGCACCGCGCGCTCGACGATCGCGCCATTGGGAATTCGGCCGGCGCTGGGCACGTTGACCGAAATCCGCGAGCCGTCCGCGCCCGAAGCGCCGAAGCCGCCGACCACCAGATTGCCCTGGGCGATCGCATAGACCTCGCCGTCGACGCCTTTCAGCGGCGCCATCAGGAGTGCACCACCGCGCAGGCTGCCGGAGTTGCCGATCGAGGACACGGTGATGTCGATGGTCTGGCCGGCCTTCGCGAACGGCGGCAGCTCGGCGTGGATGGCGACCGCGGCAACGTTCTTCAGCTGCGGGTTCACCCCCGGCGGGATGGTGACGCCCAATTCGGCCAGCATCGTCTTCAGGCTCTGCACGGTAAACGGCGCCTGGCTGGTCTGGTCGCCGGTGCCATTTAGGCCCACCACCAGGCCATAGCCGATCAGCGGGTTGCTGCGCACGCCGTTGACTCGGGCGAGGTCTTTGATCCGCTCGGCATCGGCGGGGCCTGCGCCCAGCAGCAGGACGGTCAGGAGTAGAGCGGTCACGCGGCGCATGGCGCACCTCACATCGGGAATGCAGCGGACTGGAAGAACCGGGTCAGCCAGCCCTGGGCATTCGCCTGGGCCAAGCTGCCACGACCGCGGTAAGCGATCTGCGCGTCGGCGACGCGGCTGGAGGAAATGGTGTTGTCGGGGCCGATGTCGGCCGGCCGCACGATGCCCTGGACCTGGATGTGCTCGTTGCCCTGGTTGATGCGGATCCACTTCTGTCCGCGCACCACCAGATAGCCGTTGGGCAGACGCTCGGCCACAGTCACGGTCACGCTGCCGTCGAGGCGATTGCTCTGGCTGGAATCGCCGGCGCCGGAGAACTCGCTGCTGGCGCCGAGCTGGCTGTCGAGCGTGCGGCCGCCCACCGTGACCGGAGCGCCGAACAGGCTGGGTGCCGGCACTGCGGCGTTCGACTCCTTGGTCGCACTGGTGCTCGAATTGGTGCTGGCCTGGGTGCGCTCGACCAGCTGGATGGTCAGGATATCGCCGACATTGCGCGCCTTCTGATCGGCGAACAGCGACAGTCCGCCGGTGCCGCTGCCGCGGTAGATCGCACCGGGCGTCGGCTGCGCTTCGGTCGGGCGTGGCGACAGCGTGGGTTCGAAACCGGTCGGTGCCTGGGTAGGGCCGCTGGCCGCACAGGCGGTCAGCAGCAGGCTGGCGAGGAGACTTGCGATGCGCAGGTTCATGGCCGTGCTCACAGATTGTTGTTCAGGAAGCCGAGCATGCCGTCGGTGGTCGAGATCGCCTTGGCGTTCATCTCGTAGGCGCGCTGGGTCTCGATCATGCTGACCAGCTCCTCGACCACATTGACGTTGGAGCTTTCCAGCGAGCCCTGCTGCAGCAGACCCAGCCCGTTCAAGCCCGGCGTGGACTGCTGGGCCGGGCCGCTGGAGCCGGTCGCGGTGAACAGGTTCTCACCCTTGGCCTGCAGCCCGGCCGGGTTGACGAAGTCGGTCAGGCTGACATTGCCGATCTGGATCGGCTGGGCCTGGCCGGCCAGCTGCACCGACACCGTGCCGTCGTTGCCGATGGTCACGCTCTGCGCGCCCTCGGGAATCTGGATGCCCGGCTGCAGGGTGTAACCGGAGGCGGTGACCATCTGCCCCTGCGAGTTGATCTGGAAGCTGCCGTCGCGGGTGTAGGCGGTGCTGCCATCGGGCATCAGCACCTCGAAGAAGCCGCGGCCGTTGATGGCGAGGTCCAGCGCATTGCCGGTCTGCAGCAGGTTGCCCTGCATGAAGTTCTTCTGGGTCGACACCACCCGCACACCGGTGCCGGTGGTCAGGCCCGACGGCAGTTCGGTCTGCTGCGAGCTGGCGCCGCCGGGCTGGCGGACGTTCTGGTACAGAAGGTCTTCGAAGCTGGCGCGACCGCGCTTGAAGCCGGTGGTGTTGACGTTGGCGAGGTTGTTCGATGTCACGGCCATGCGCGTCTGCTGCGCATCGAGGCCGGTCTTGGCAACCCACAGGGACTGGAACATGGTGATTCTCCGGAAGCGGTTGGTGCGGGGCGAAAGCGCAGGCGGAAGCCGGTGCCCTAGCCGCTCAGGCGCAGCAGACTGTTGGACGCGCGCGCGTTCTCGTCGGCGGTCTTGATGGAGCGCACCTGCATTTCGAAGCTGCGCGCGAGTTCGATCATCTTCACCAGGTTGTCGGCGGCGTTGACGTTGCTGCTCTCGATCACTCCGGTCATCAGCACCGCGCCGCCGACCTGTGCGGCCGGTTCACCGTCAGCGCGACGGAACAGGCCGTCCTCGCCGCGGTTGAGCTCGGCGCCCGGCGCTTGAACCACCTTGATACGCGCGACGATCGCCTGGGTTTCCGCGCCTTGGCCCAACGGCACGATCGAGATACTGCCGTCACCGGCGATCTCAAGCTTCGAGTACGGTGGCAGCGCGATCGGACCGTTCTCGCCCAGCACCTGGCGCCCCGACGCGGTCGTCAGCAGCCCGTTCTGATTGACGCTGAGCTCGCCGGCGCGGGTGTAGGCCTCATTGCCCTCGCCGTCCGCCACCGCCATCCACAGGCCTTCGCGCAGGGCCACATCGGTGTCGCGGCCGGTCGACAGCAGCGGCCCCATGCGGTCGTCGAAACCGCCGTCGGCGCGGGTGGCATCGAAGCGCGACTTCAAGCCATGGCCCTCGATCTTGAAGGTCTCGGTGTGGCTCAGCAGCGCCCGGAATCCGGGCGTGCTGAGGTTGGCGAGGTTCTGCGACACCGCCCCCTGCGCACGCAGGGTGGCGGAGGCGCCGGTCATCGAGACGTAGAGGGACTTGTCCATGGCGGAAACTCCAGCGGTCTACGGATCAGCGGATGTTGATGACGGTCTGGGTGATCTGATCGGCGGTCGAGATCATCTGGGCGTTGGCCTGGAAGTTGCGCTGGGCATTGATCATCTCGACCAGCTGCTCAGTGATGTCGACATTCGAGGCCTCCAGCGCGCCGGCCTGCAGCAGGCCCAGGTTGGCGCTGCCGGGTGCACCGCGCTGCGCGGCGCCGGATTCGGAGGTCTCGGCCCAGGTGGTGTCGCCGAGCTTCTGCAGACCCTGCACGTTGGAGAAGTTGGTCAGCGCGATCTGGCCCAGCGGAATCGCCTGGCCATTGGTGTAACGCGCCGAGACCACGCCGTCCTCGGAGATATCCAGGTTCGAGAGCCGGCCGGTCGGGTAGCCGTCCTGCACCAGTCGATTGACCGAGAAGCTGCTGCCGTACTGGGTGGACTCGCCGACCTGCAGGGTCAGGGTGATCGGATTCGCGCCAGTGGTCGGCGTGTAGGGCGGCAGGGTGAAGTTGCCCGTGGCGGGGGTGACCAACTCGCCGGTCGGCCCGTACTCCAGTACGTCCGGACCGCTGACCGCGGTGCCGTCGATCTGGGTGTACAGCTGCCACTCGCCGGGTGTGGCTGTCTTGACGTAGTAGAAGGTCGTGTTGTGCGACACGCCCAGCGAGTCGTACACGGTCACCGTGGTGGCGCGGTTGTAGGTCTGCGCATCGGCGGGGTCGAACGGCGCCAGCAGCGGCGGCACGGCATCGGCCGGCAGGTTGACCCCGATCTCGATCGTCGAGGTTGCCAGCGGCGGCGCTTCGCCGAGGGAGAGTCGCAGATCGCTCAACTGGCCGTTGTTGAAACCCGTCACCTGGCCCGTAGCCGAGATGGTCGGCGGAAAGGCCTGCAAACGATCGCCGATCGGATTGACCACATAGCCCTCCCGATCGACACCGAAGTTGCCGGCGCGGCCGTACACGGTCTCGCCGCCGCGATTCAGGGTGAAAAAGCCATTGCCCGAGATCGCCATGTCGAGCGCGTTGTCGGTGAAGTTGATGGTGCCCTGCGAATGCTGCTGCGCGATGTTGGTGACGCGCACGCCAGCGCCGACCGCGTTGCGCTGCAGGCCGTAGCCCGAGTTGGCAAACAGGTCGCCGAACTCGGCGCGCGAGCGCTTGAAGCCGACCGTGTTGACGTTGGCGATGTTGTTGGCCGTGGTGTTCAGGCCAGCGGTAGCGGCGTTCAGGCCGCTCAATGCGATGCGAAAGCTCATGGCGGAATCCTCTAGCGGCCGTCAGGCCTGTCCGATGCGGGTGATGCGGTCAAAGGTGGTCGGACCGACCCCGACCAGGTTCAGAACCACCCCTTGCGAGGTGTAGGAAACGCTGTCGATACGGGTGGCCACGAATGCGGTTGCGGGCTTGCTGCCCTGGGTGGCCTTGATGCGGTACTCGCCCGGTGCGGCCGGCTGGCCATTGGCGTTCATGCCGTCCCACTGGAAGTCGACCGAACCGGCAGCGCCGGCCTCGACCACGAAGCTGCGCACCAGCTGGCCGCCGGGCGTGCGGATCTCGATGTTGACCGGGCCGGGGCCTGCGGCGGTGACGCTGCCACGCACGCCGGATTCGCCCTCAAGTGTTGCCACATCGGTGCCGACATAGGCAGTACGACCCACCATGGAGGCGGCCTGCAGGGCCTGTGACTCGCCCATCATCAAGCCGAGGTTCTGCAGCCCTCCGTTCATCTGCTCGATGCCTTTGACGGTGGAGAACTGCGCCATCTGACCGATGAACTCGGCATTGTCCATCGGCTTCAGCGGGTCCTGGTTTTTCAGCTGTTCGGTCATCAGGCGGAGGAAGTCCTCCTGACCCATCTCGGTCCGTCGCTGCGGCCCGATCGAGCCCTGCTGCCGGATGCCCAGCTGGTTGTACATGTCGCTTGCGTTGACGCTCATGGTGGCGGCCTCGGTTGGTGCAGGGCGGGGGTCAGCGACCCACGTTGAGGGTGGCGAGCGCGAGCTCTTTTGAGGTGTTCAGCATCTCGATATCGGCCTGATAGGCGCGCGCCGCCGAAATCATGTTGACCATCTGCGCGATCGGATCGATGTCCGGTGCGTACACGTAGCCCTGCGCATCGGCCAACGGATTGCCGGGCTCGTAGCGCTTCAGTGGCTCGGCATCGCTCTGCTCGATGCGGGTGACGCGAACGCCGCCGATCCCTGGCTGCGAGGCGTCCAGCATCTGGGTCTGGAACACCGGCTCGACCGGCTTGTAGACGGTGTTCGGATCGCCGGTGACGTTGCCGGCATTGGCCAGGTTGCTCGCCACCGTGTTCAGCCGTACCGACTGGGCGGCCATGGCGCTGCCGGCGATGTCGAAAATTTTCAAGGTCGACATGGCTAGTTCCCGGTGATCGCGGTCATCAGCTTGCGGACCCGGCCTTCGACAAACGACAGGCTGGCGCGGTACTCGATCGCGGCGCGCGCGAAGGCGGCCTTCTCGTACTCACCGTCGACCGTGTTGCCGTCCAGGCTGGGCTGCAGCGGCAGGCGATAGACCATGCCGTCAGGCGCCGCATTTGCGCTTGCGTCGAGGTGCTCCGGGTGCGTTTTCGTGGCGGTGCCAGGCGGCACTTCGCCCATCGCCTCGCGCAGGCGCGCCTCGAAATCGATGTCGCGCGCCTTGTAGTTCGGCGTGTCGGCATTGGCGATGTTCGAGGCCAGCAGCTTCAGGCGCTCCTGGCGCAGGCTGAGCGCCGCGCCGTGGATGCCGAACATGGATGGATTGGATTCGCTCATCTTCCGGACCTCCGGACCACCTGGAATCAGGTTCGGAGAGATCACGGCAAGTCTCGTGCCACGCGAATCGGCGGGAATCTGTCACCAAATTGGCGGCATTTTTCCGTCAGTACCCGTCGTCGGTCAGGCCCAAGGCTTCGAATCGATCGAGCACACCCTCGGCGAGATCGTCCGGGCTGAACTTCGCCACGAACGCATTGGCGCCAACGTGCTCGACCATTGCGGTGTTGAAGATGCCCGACAGCGAGGTGTGCAGCATCACCCACAGATCCACCAGCTGCGGATCGCGGCGGATCTCGGTGGTCAGGGTGTAGCCGTCCATGTCGGGCATTTCGATGTCCGAGATCACCATCGCATAGTGCTCGGACGGCCGGATCCCGCGCTTGGCCAGGTCTTTGAGATGGTTCAGCGCCTTGCGCCCGTCGGGCATCAGCACGCAGGTGGCTCCCAGGGTTTCAACTACGCCCTGGATCTGGTGCTGTGCGACACGCGAGTCATCGACGATCAGCACGCGGATGGTCGCGCCCGCAATCGCCTGCAGGCGCATCTCCTCGGACAGGACCGGCGCGCCGCCGATCACCTCGGCCAGCACTTTCTCGACATCGATGATCTGGATCAGATCGTCGTTGAAGCGCGTCACCGCGGTCAGGTAGGAGCCACCGCTGCTGTCCGGCGGCGGCTTCACGTTCTCGACCGCGATGTTGACAATGCGCTCGACCGCGCTGACCAGAAAGCCCTGAACTGATCGGTTGAACTCGGTGACCACCAGATAGTTCGAGGCGGCCAGGCTGGATTCGGGATGGTGGATCGCCGCGCCGAGGTCCAGCACCGGCACCGAGCGCTTGCGGATGTCGGCAATGCCCAACAGCGGCGGCACCGACTGCGGCAAGGCCTGCAGCTCCGGCCGCTTGAGCACTTCCTGCACCTTGAAAACATTGACGCCAAAAAGCTGGCGTCCGCCCAGCCGGAACAGCAGCAGGGCCAGGCGGTTGTGTCCCGCCAGCCGGGTGCGCTGTTCGATCCGGTCCAGCAGATCGGTAGTCATGAGCCGCGAGCTCGCCCTTGTGGGTGTATGCATCGAGCCCGCTGCAAGGTTCAAGCCGCCGATGGCGTCGGCAATCCTGTAGGCCACGGCATGCGGCTTGCACGCAATCCGCTCATGAACACAGCTCCGGTGGATCGCATGGCCGCCCTGCGCAGCATCAAACTTCCCGCTCGCCGGTACGCGCCGGAATGGCTCTTGCGCGTCGCGGCAGTCGTTCTGCTCGCGGCAGCCGGCTACGCCTCAGCCAGCGGCTTTGAGCCGGTCGAACGCATCGCCGCCGCGGCGATCGCCGCGGTCGCGCCAGACGCCGCCAGCCAAACGAATGTCAGCGCCGAGGCGGCGATCGACAGCGGTCTGCGCATGCCGGAATGCAGTGGCGGCCTCAGCGCACATGTGGGCAACCGCGGCGTGGCCGAGGTCAGCTGCGCCGGCCCGATGGCGTGGAAGCTGTTCGTGCCGGTGCGCGTGACCCGGCTCGAATCTGTCCTGGTGCTGACCCGCCCGGTCGCGGCAGGCCAAGCGCTGAGCGACGACATGCTGCGGGTGGAAACCCGCAACACCGGCAATCTGTCGGCCGGCAGCCTGAGCGCACCCAGCCAGGCCAGCGGCCAGGTTGCGGCGCGCGCGCTGATGGCCGGCACGGTGCTGGCGCAAACCGATTTGCGCCCGCCCCGCCTGGTGCGGCGCGGTGACCTGGTGACACTGGTAGCACGTCGCTCCGGGCTGGAAGTTCGCAGCCAGGGCCGTGCCCTCGGCGATGCCGGAATCAGTGAGCAAGTGAATGTGGAAAACCTCGGCTCGCGCCGGCAGATCCGCGGCCGGGTCAACCCGCAGGGCGAGGTCGAGGTGCTGCTGTGAATCAGGCGATGCCCGACAGACTTTTCCCACGTGCAGGCCTAAAGTTCTCTGCAGGCTTGCCGATATACCCTCCGACAGGCGGTTTCCGGAGCGTGATATGAACAGCAAAATCGATGGAATTGGCAATGGCCCGGGCTCAATGCGCGTCGATGCGCAGCCGCGGCGTACCGGCAGCCCCGAGGAACAGGTGACGGCGGCCGTTACCCCCGCCATTGGACTGCGGCTCGGCAACGACTCGGTGGAGCTGCGCGCGGCGCGCCAGTCCCAGCCCTCCGAGCCCAGCGTGGATGCCAACCGGGTCGAGAAGCTGCGCGCAGCGATCGAATCAGGCGACTACAAGATCGATCCCCAGGCGGTCGCCGCGCGGCTGATGGATATCGAAGGCAGCCTGCGATGAACCTCGACACTGCCCTGGATGCGCTGCGTACCGCGGTCGATGAGGAGCGTGATGCCCTGATCGCGTTTGACGGTGAGCGCATCCGCAGCACGGGGGAGACCAAGCTTGCCGCGCTGGATGCGGTGGGCGAAGCGCTGCGCAGTAGCGGCCACAGCAGCGACACCGAAGCGCGCCTACGCGATCTCTACGACCGCCATCTGGCCAACGCCAATTTGCTCATGCGCCGCCGGCAGGAGACCTCCTGGCTGCTGCAGGCGCTGGGTGCGGTCGCTCCGGAGTCCGCCTACAACGCGCGGGGTGGCCGCGGCGATACGCCGCTGAATCGCCACCTTGCTGAGGCCTGACGCCGGGACCGCCGGGACCCCATGGCTACCGTCCCCACCGTCGACATGTATGCGCCGGACGGCAAGGCGGGGCCTGATGCGCTTGCGGTGACGCGCGCGGATACGCAGAGTGCTGGATCCGAGTCACCGGCGCCGACGATGCTTTCGCCCCAGAACGACGACACCGACACCCTGCTGCCCTTGCTCCGAGTGGTGGTGGACAACAGCCAGAATCCGATCTTCCTGGTCGAACCCGATCTGCATATCCGCTATGCAAACCGCGCCGCCCACGCGATCACGGTGCAATTGGCCGTAAGCACGGGTCGACAGCCCTCCAGCCACCGCGTCAGCGAGCTGCACCCTGATCTGCTGCCCTCGTTCGCATTGGAGATGGCGGCAAGTGCCGGCGAGTGGAACGGCGAAGTCGCGCTGCCGATCGGCCAGCGGCGCCCCCTGGTGCTGATGCTGCAGATCCTCGCGATCCGCGGCGCGGACGGCACGCTGGAGTGCTACGGCGTTTCAGCGCGCGATATCAGCTTCGAGTACGCCCGCAAGTCGGAACTGCAGTCGCGCAATGCGGAATTGGAGGTCGCGTATCGCCGCCTGAAAGGCGCGCAGGATCAGCTGCTGCAGTCCGAAAAACTGGCGTCGATCGGACAGCTCGCTGCCGGCGTGGCGCACGAGATCAACAACCCGATCGGCTATGTGCACTCCAACCTCGCCACGCTGCAGGAGTACAGCAAGCATCTGCTGACCCTGATCGAAGCCTACGACCGCCTGGTTGAGGACAGCGGATGCAGCCGGGCCCGCGTCGAGGTCAATGATCTGCGCCAGCGGCTGGACTTCAGCTTCCTGCAGGGCGACCTGCCGCAGCTGATTGAAGAATCGCGCGAGGGCATCGAGCGCGTTCGCAAGATCGTTCAGGACTTGAAGGACTTTTCCCGCAGCGACGCACGCGACAAATTCGTGCTGGCCGATCTCCATCGAGGCCTGGACAGCACACTCAACATCATCTGGAACGACCTCAAGTACAAGGCTCAGGTGGTCAAGACTTTCGGCGAGATTCCGCAGATCGAGTGCATCCCGTCCGAGCTCAACCAGGTGTTCATGAACATCTTGCTCAACGCCGGCCAGGCCATCGCCGAGCGTGGCATCGTGACGGTCAGCACCAGCGTCGACGCCGGCCAGGTGGTGATAGCGATCGGCGACGATGGTGACGGCATTCCCGAGGACGTGCTGCCGCGCATTTTCGATCCGTTCTTCACCACCAAACCGGTTGGCACCGGTACTGGTCTGGGTCTTGCAATCTCGTACGGGCTGGTCAAGAAGCATCACGGCACGATCGACGTGACCAGTACGCCGGGCGAGGGAACTCTGTTCCTGATCCGGCTACCGATCACCCAGCCAACGGATGAGGCCGATCAGCCATGACCACCAATGCCGCGACTGTCTACCGGGTGCTGCTGGTCGATGATGAGCCCTATGTTCTCAATGCCTTGCGTCGCTGCCTGTCCTTCATCAACGTCGACATGCTCGGTGGTGAAGGCATCCGCGTTGAGACCTTCAGCTCGGCCGATCAAGCGCTCGCGCGACTGGAGTCAGACGACTTCGATCTGATCATCAGCGACTACCGCATGCCCGAAATGAGCGGGGTCGAGTTTCTGACGCGAGCGATCCAACTGCAGCCGCAGGTGGCCCGGATGATCCTGTCGGGCTATGCCGATCGCGATGCCATCCTGGCTTCGATCAACGAAACTCAGGTCTCACGCTTCCTGTGTAAGCCCTGGGACCACGGCGAGCTGCGCAACCTTGTCGCAACCACCCTAGTTCAGGGCCGGATCATTCGCGAAGCCCTGGCGCGCGCCGCGGAATCGCGCGCAGCACCCGGACGCGTCGCTGTCGCCAGCGAGCTCGACAAGCTGGAGTCCGAGTGCCCGGGCATCACCCGGATTCAGCGAGCCGAGGACGGCGGAATCATCCTGTCCTTGGACGAAGATCTGTAGCGGCCGGTTGCGGCCATTGAGTGGGTGTCGAATCCAAGGGGCTGGCTCATGGACCAAGTGCGCGATCGCCGTAGCGCATTCACTGCGGGTCATGCAATGACCGCGAGAACTTTGGCCATGCATTGAGAAATCGCGCCCGCCCGCCTTTCTGCCTGCTCCCAAAACGGGGGTACACCGTGCCTGCAATTTGGAGAACCGCAGACCATAGCGAGTGCAGAGTTCGGGCACCGGTGACAAGACGCGGGGTGTGATCTCAAAGATCCTGGAAAGCCAATAGACCCGAAGGCGCTTTGGCACCCCAATGCCAGGATCGGCGGACGGCCGCAGGAGCTGAAACACAACCCGCAGCCTGTCGGGCTTTGGAGGGCGATGCGATAGTCGACTGCGAGAGGAAAGTTCGTCTACGATCCGCAGGCCGAATGGGCTCTCGCCCAAGAATGGGCGGGCTGTGGATCGCGTAGGCGGATTAACGGCCCGAGCGACCAAAGTCCGACAGGCTTCCAGGCTCTGAACCTCAGCATCTCGCAAAAAGAAAGGGCGCCCGTAGGCGCCCTTTCTTTCTTGCATCAAGCTAACGCTTAGTGATTGCGACGGAAGCCAACAAGGGCGACACCGAAGCCAACCATCAGAGCGATCAGCGCAAACATCGACCAGGTGGACGTGGCGGGCACGACCGACGGAGCGACGAAAGCGGAGCCCGCAGCGGCCGTCACGTTGAACGTGTCGGTGCGCGTGGTGGCCGGGTTGCCGCCAGTGACTGCGCAGGAAACCGCGAACGGACCCTGTGCGGCCGACGTCAGCGGCAGTGACACAACAACGTTCTGCGCCAGTGCAGAGCCGGTGATCGTCTGGTTCGCAGGCGAGACAGTGGCTGGCGCAGCAGCGGTGCAAGCGATGGTGGCCGAACCGCTACCAGCGCCACCAGCAGCGGTGAACTCGATCGCGCGGGTAACCGTCTGCCCGATCGTGCCGGTCGGCATTGCGAACGCGCCGATCGGAGTCACGGTGGTGATGGTCGGGTTGACCGGAGCCACCGAACCCGCCGGACAAGTCGCCGTCCAGGTACGAGCTGCGCCCGGGGTCGCGGTATCACCGTCGATCTCGGTGCAGGTCACGCTGCCGTTGGCAGCCGCTGCACCGTAGGTGCAACCGACGGCAACGTTCTGCGGGCCAGCGGCGGCAAAGTTCAGCGACGGAGTCACGGTGAAGCCGGCAGTCGCCGTACAGGCCAACGAAGCCGTACCAGAGTTACCTGCTGCGGTCGCAACGATATTCTGGGTGGCCGTACTACCGATCACACCCGAAGCAAACGCGCCCAAGGCGCCCGGAGCCGGGGCGTAGGAGAGGGTCAGCGGGACCAGCGGCGCGTTGATGATCTCCACCGTAGCGTCGTTGATCGTGCAAGCCGCGGTGGCTGCAGCAGCGTCTAAGCAACCATCGCCCAACCCCGCGTTGAACTGGAAATCCAGGTTGGTAACGCCGAGAGGTGCAGCGGCTACCGACGTGAACGCGATCTCACAGACGGTCCCATTTGCCAACACCGGGGTGGCGAAGTTCTGCGTGACTACCACCACCGTGCCGGCTGTGGGGATTGTGCAAGCAGTGGCGCCCGAGGCGATCGTGGCCGTGAGCCGGGTGCTGTCGTAAATCAGACGACCTTGGAAGTTGTTGGTCGTTTCTCCAGACGCAGCCTGCTGGAAGACCACCGCGTGGGGGGTCGGACTCGTCGCACCGCCAGCCTGTAAAGCTGTCGCAGTAGCTGGGGTGATCGAGATGGTGCCGGCGTCAGCGACGCCGGCCATTGCAGCGAGGCAAAAGGTCGCGAGGATCTTTTTGTTGAAATTCATTGTTTTTTCCTTAGCAGGGCTGACGCACTTGGCACTTTACTGTACGGTTTCAACTGACAGGATCTGGCCGTTCGCGTCCACTGACTCCAGACGCTCCAACACGAAACTGCCTGTTCCACCCACCGACTTGATGGATCCGAAGGAAATGATGCCAGCAGGCATCGGCTGCCTGTCATCATTCACAATTGTCGCGATCAGCTTTCCATCTACTACGTTCTGCTCGAGCACGTAACCTTTAGGCAACTCTTTCGCGAAATCTGAAAGATCCAATTGGGCTTTGCCGGGAATCAGGATTTCCAGCTGAACACCGACCGACTGCCCATCACTGACATAGTCGATCGCAACCGAAGACCCACTCTTTGCAGAGCCCTGGGTAAACAAGAGCTGCTCGGCGTTTGCGGAAGAAGCAATTGACACCAGCGCAATAGCGGCGCTCAACACGAGTGACTTTTTCATGATGTTCTCCGTTACCTTAGTTGGCGCCGCCGCAGAATGTACCACCCAGATTCTGGCTGATGACCTGAGCAACCAGAGTTCTGTCCGCCAGCGAGACAATCCCGTCCTCGTTCATGTCCGGCTGACCGGGTGCAACACCAGTTCCAGTGACTGCGCCTGAAATCTCGTTTCCTATAGTGATCCGGTCAGCCAAGCTGATGATGGTGTCGATGCCGTTGGCGTTTCCGCGACACAGGAAAGGAATCGGCGTGGTCGCAGACCGATCCGAAACGAAAGCGTCTGCGTTGATTGTGCCAGTTCCGCCGGCCCCAATCAGCCCAAGCGAGGCTGAGCCGACCGTTCCCGTGGCCGAAGTTCCGGTTACGGTGGTGGCTGCAGCTGCAGCGTTACCCTTCACCGACGCTGTGAATGCGCCGCCGCTGTTGTGGCGCAGGAGCACTTGATACCACCTGTTAGCAACGGCCGGGACGGTGGCTACACCCGTCGGACCGCTGAAGCTGATCGCCGAGCCATTGAAGCTGACGCCGACGATTTCCGCGCCAGCACCACCGTTAGAAGCCGTGGCGCTGAACACTTTCCCGGTGCCACCGGTGTAGAAAGCAAAACGCGCTTGGTAGACCGCCTCAGCATTGGGGGTGTCGTCGGTCACGAACTGCCCCGGATTGGCGCGAATCGCGCACTTTTCGCTGTATCGCGCGGTCCGGTTGGCGTTGCCTACCGGCAGCTCAGGGCCGCTGGCGAGCAAACCCGTCGCAGCACCGGTATTGCCGTTCCAAGCGGTGATGTTGCACGCCTCTACGGCCGCAAACGGGAGCGCCAGCAGCATCGCTGCGGCGAGAACACTCTGAGTCAATGCTTTCATTTCACCCTCTCTGGAGATATGTGCTGCAAGCTACTGATCTGGACGGTATTCGTCCGACAGCCCCCTAGGCCGGCCGTAGGCTAGCACAGGAAATACGCAACAGGGAACTCCTGCTTGCGCTTGCGGTCGTTCGAAGCCTCGACCCCCCGGCTGGGGAGTCTCAGGGTGTTTATACGCAGCCGCGCGGCGGTTCAGGCCACGTTGCGCGGAAATTTTTTCGAAGCGTGATGGTGTCCGCGCTTGGCGCAGCCTTCACGCCTGCGAAAGCGCCTTCCGCCCCGCTCGCTGCTCCAGCCCGGCGATCTCGTCGGCGCTGAAGCCTGCAGCCATGCGGGCGGTACTGTTGAAGGGCGGCTTCACGCTGTCGGGCGCATGGGTATCGAGCAGGTGCTGAAAGGTGCTGACCGGCTCCAGCCCGGCGCGCGCGCAGCACCACTGATACCAGTGGGTGCCGATGGCAACATGGCTGACTTCTTCTTCGAGAATCACTTCGAGCACGGCCACGGAGGCCGTATCGCCAAGGTTATGCAGGCGCGCGATCATGCCCGGGGTGACATCCAGCCCACGTGCTTCCAGCACGCGCGGCACCAGGGCCATCCGGATCAGGCAGTCGTGGGCGGTCTTGCAGGCCATGTCCCAGAGGCCGTTGTGGGCATCGAAGTCGCCATAGGCGAATCCCAGGGCCTGCAAGCGTTGCTGCAGCAGTTGGAAGTGGCGCGCTTCGTCGTCGGCAACTCGCGCCCAGTCCATATAAAAGGAGTCGGGCATGCCGCGAAAGCGGTAGACCGCGTCGAGCGCCAGATTGATGGCGTTGAACTCGATGTGGGCGATGGCGTGCAGGAAGGCCGCCCTGCCCTCGTCGGTGCCGAGACCACGCTGCGGCAGTGCACGCGGGCTGACCAGGTGCGGACGCGCTGGGCGCCCGGGCTCGGGCAGTTCAATCGCTGGGGCGGACTCTCCAGGCTTGAGTTGGCCCGAGCGCAGCGCTTCAAACAGGGCTCTGGTCCGTCCGCATTTCTCGCTCGGGTCGCAGACCTGCAACACCTGCAGAGCTGCGGCATGCAGATCACTGCTCATCTGCTCACGCCTGTCGGCGCAGCCGCTTGGCGTCGTCCGAGCGCTGCGCGCGAATGCGCTCGAAGTAGTCGTCGTCGATGCCGGTGACGTACTCGCCGGTAAAGCAGGAGGCGTCGAAGTGGGTCAGGCGCTGCTTGGGGCCGCCAACGGCCTGTTTCAGGTCATCGAGATCCTGATAGATCAGCCAATCGCAGCCGAGCTGATGCTGGATATCGTCTTCGCTACGGCCATGCGCCACCAGCTCTTCGGCGGCCGGCATGTCGATGCCGTAGATGTTGGGGTAGCGCACTGGTGGTGCGGCGGAGGCCAGATACACCTTGCGGGCGCCGGCCTCGCGCGCCATCTGGATGATCTGCCGGCTGGTGGTGCCGCGGACGATCGAGTCGTCGACCAGCAGCACTACCCGGTCGCGGAACTCCAGCGGAATCGGGTTGAGCTTGCGGCGCACCGATTTCACCCGCTCACCCTGCCCCGGCATGATGAAGGTGCGGCCGATGTAGCGGTTCTTGATGAAGCCTTCGCGGTACTTCACCCCCAGCACATTGGCCAGTTCCAGGGCCGAGGTACGCGAGGTGTCGGGAATCGGAATCACGGTGTCGATGTCGTGATCGGGCCGCAGGCGCAGGATCTTCTCGCCGAGCTTCACGCCCATGCGCATGCGCGCCTTGTGCACCGAGACGTCGTCCATCATCGAGTCGGGCCGGGCGAAATAGACGAACTCGAAAATGCAGGGCGCGTGCTGAGCCGCCGGTGCGCACACCTGTGCAAACAGCTCGCCGCGCGGCGTCACCACCACGCACTCGCCGGGTTTGATATCGCGCACCCGGATGAAGCCGAGGATGTCCAAGGCCACGCTTTCCGAGGCCACGGCGTATTCGATGCCTTCCGGCGTATCGCGGCGGCCCAGCACCAGCGGCCGGATGCCATGCGGATCACGGAACGCGACCAAGCCCAGGCCCAGCACCAGGCTGACCACCGCATAGCCACCGCGGCAGCGCGCGTGTACGCCAGCGACAGCTTTGATCACGGTTTCCGGCGACAGGGTGCCCTGTTCGGCCAGCTCATGCGCGAACACATTGAGCAACACTTCGGAATCGGATTCGGTATTGACGTGTCGACGATCCGCCGCGAACACCTGGCCACGCAGGGCCTCGGTATTGATCAGATTGCCGTTGTGCGCCAGGGCGATGCCATAGGGCGAGTTGACGTAGAAGGGCTGGGCTTCATCCGAGCCTTCCGAACCCGCTGTTGGATAGCGACAGTGGCCGATGCCCATGCGCCCGCCGAGCAGGCGGATCTGCGGCTCGTCGAACACATCCTTGACCAGCCCATTGCCCTTGTGAATCCGCAGGCGCATACCGTCAGCGGTGGCGATACCGGCCGCGTCCTGGCCGCGATGCTGGAGCACGGTGAGCCCGTCATACAGGGCCGGGGACACCGGGCCGGTGCCGACGATGCCGATGATTCCGCACATGGGAAAGATCCTTGGGGGCTTGAACCCGCGGGCGCCGCCGCGGAGGGCGCGCATTATCGCGCGTCGGGCGCTCGCTGGGCTGAATCGGCCGGCAGCTTCAGCTCGATGACCGGAACGAAGTTCACTTCGTCAGCCACCGCTTCCGGCAGGCGGGTGCGCAACCACTCGGCGCCGCGCTGGAACGCCGGCAATACCCGCGACTGCTCCCACCACGGATCGGCAGGCAGAGCTGTGAATCCAGCCAGCAGCACCACCACGGCGGCCAATGCGTAACCGCGCACCGCGCCGAACACCAGCCCGAACAGGCGATCCGTACCGGACAGGCCGGTCGACTTGACCAGTTTGCCCATCAGCCAGGTGGCCAGACCGCCGACGGCCAGCGCCAGCGCGAACAGCAGCGCGTAGCCGAGCAACAGGCGCGCCGAGGGTGCCTCGACGACGCCTTCAAACAGCAGGGCCGCCGCATCGCCGTAGGTGAAGGCCAGCCAGAACGAGGCCACCCACACCGCCAGGGACATCACTTCGACCACGAAGCCGCGCCAGAAGCCGACCAAGACGGACAGCCCGACAATGGCCAGCAAGACGATATCGGCCCAACTCAACATGGATGCGTCCACCGTGTTCAGGGATGGCCGACCACAAGGCCATCGATGCTCAGCCGCGCCTTGATGGCATCGCGGCGGCGCTCGGCGCTGGCACGGTCGAGCTCCGGACCGACCCGCACCCGCCACAGGGTGCCGGCATCGGTGTTGACGCGTTCGACGAACGCGGGGAAGCCCGCACCGCGGGCGCGCTCGCGCAGCAGGTTGGCGTCGGCCTCGCTGCGCAATGCGCCGAGCTGCACGGCGAAGCCCGCCGCTGCTGGCGTTCGCGCCGGGGCCGGCGCCGGTGCGGTTGAGTTGGCATCCAGGCTGATGATGCTGGTCGGCAGATCGCGCTGCATCGCCAGCGCCGCAGCGCGGGCGCGTTCTGCCTCGCCGCGCTGGGCGAACGGCCCCAGGCGGATACGGCGCACGGCGCGGCCCTCCAGGCTGACGCTTTCGGCATACGCAGCGATGCCGGCACCTTTCAGCCGCGCCAGCAGGCTCTCGGCATTGGTGACGTTGGCATAACTGCCGACATTGACCGCGAAATTGCCGCCGGCGGTCGCGGTGGGCAGGGCGGCGGCTGGGGCGGGTGTCGGACGTTGTGCAGGCGTCGGCGGGGACGTGGGCGCAGGTGCAGGCACGGGTGGCGATGCCGCTGCGGGAGCGCTCGAAGTCGTCGGCGACTGAGTCTGCGCGGGTGCCGCGGTTGGCGGTGTCGAAGCCGACGTGGACGTCACTACCGCGGAAGCCACGCTGCTCTGCGCCGATGCGCTGGTCGCAGACGCAGACGATCCTGCCGACCCGGTCGGCTGACCGCTCAGCGCGTCGACGCGCTCGGCAGCGCCGGTCTCGACCACCGGCAGCACTTCCACGCCATCCGCAGGCGCAACCGCGGCCGGTGTTGGCAGCCCGGGCGCAGGCAACACGGGAATGTCGCGGGTTTCCAGCGGCCGGTCCGGCCGGTTCGGGAGGTCCAGGCTCAACTGCTCGGAGCCGGATTCGCGCTCCGAGTCCGGGCCATCCACCAGCATCGGCAGGAAGATCACGGCCAGCGCCACCAGCACGGTGGCACCGATCAGGCGCTGCTTCAGGGCTGCATCCATGGCGGGCTTCACGGGCTTGAGCGGAGACGCGGCAGTATAGCGGCCGGGCCGGCGGCTACACTTGCGCGCATGTCCCGCATTCCCGACAGCTTCATCGACAGCCTGCTGGCGCGCACGGACATCGTCGAGCTGATCGATGCACGTGTGAAGCTCAAGCGTGCCGGTCGCGAGTACACCGCCTGCTGCCCTTTCCACGACGAGCGCAGCCCATCGTTCACGGTCAGCCCGACCAAGCAGTTCTATCACTGCTTCGGCTGCGGGGCGCACGGCACCGCCATCAAGTTCCTGATGGAGTACGACCGGCTGGAGTTTCTCGACGCGGTCGACGAGCTGGCCAAGCGCGCCGGCATGGATGTTCCGCGTGATAACAAGCCTGACCGCGCCAATAGCGACGACTTCGGTCCGCTGTATGCCACCACCGGCGCGGCCAGCGCGTTCTTCCGCGCCCAACTGAAGGACGCCGCCGGCGCGCGCAGCTACCTGCAGAAGCGCGGCGTCGATGCCGCCACCCAGGCGCGCTTCGAGATCGGCTATGCGCCGGCTGGCTGGGACGGCTTGCTGTCGGCCCTGGGTCGCGATGAGACCCAGCGCGTGCTGCTGGACAAGGTCGGCCTGCTGTCGAAGAACGATGCCGGCCGCACCTATGACAAGTTCCGCGACCGGCTGATCTTCCCGATCCACGACCGCCGCGGCCGCGTGATCGGTTTCGGCGGCCGCGTGCTGTCGGCCGACGACAGCCCGAAATACCTGAACTCACCGGAGACCCCGCTGTTCCGCAAAGGCCGCGAGCTGTACGGCCTGTGGCAGGTGCGCCAGGCGCATTCACGCATCCAGCGCCTGATCGTGGTCGAGGGCTATATGGATGTGGTCAGCCTGTTCCAGTTCGGCGTGACCCAAGCAGTTGCGACCTTGGGCACCGCCACCACGCCCGACCACGCTGAGCTGCTGTTCCGCAATTCCGGCGACGTCTATTTCTGCTTCGATGGCGACCGCGCCGGCCGTGGCGCCGCATGGAAGGCGCTGGAATCGACCCTGCCTCGGCTGCGAGACGGTCGTCAGGCGTTCTTTTTGTTTCTGCCGGAAGGCGAAGACCCCGACACCATCGTTCGCAGCGAAGGCGCCGAGGGCTTCGATCGCCGGCTGCAGGCGGCGATGCCGCTGTCGGAGTTCTTCTTCAACGAAATGGGCCGCGATATCCGCATGGACAGCCTGGACGGTCGCGCCCGCTTGGCCGAGCGCGCACGGCCACTGATCGAACAAATGCCCGACGGCGCGTTCCGCGATCTGATGCGGCAGAAGCTGGCGGAACTGACCGGCCTGGCGGCACGCACACAGATCACGCGAGCCCCGGAACCGGCGATGCCGCGCCCACGCTCGCAGCGGCGCTCGATGGTGCGGATCGCGATCGAACTGCTGCTGCAGCAGCCAACGCTGGCGCAGCGGATCGAACCACCCTTCGTGTTCGCCTATCTCGACCAGCCCGGTGTACCGCTGCTGCTGGATCTGCTGGGACGCTGCCGCTCGCGTCCGGACATCAGCACTGGCGCCCTGCTCGAAAGCTACACCGACAGCCCCGAAGTGGCGGCTCTGACCAAGCTCGCGATGGCCGAGATCATTTCCCCGCCGGAAGGCTGGGCTGAGGACTTCGACGGCGCGCTGCGCGGCCTGGAACTGCAGGCACTTGAGCAACGCGAACGCGAACTGCATGCGCGAGCTCGCGAGATCGGCCTGCAGAATCTGGCGCCCGAAGAGAAAGACGAACTGCGCCTGCTGCCGCAGTTGAAGGCGGAGCGGCGGCTGCCGTTCTGAGCGGGGATTCCGGAGCTGAGATTCGGGATTTCGCGGCCAGCTGGCGGCGGCGATTGAACGCCACGCTACGAGCGGGGCTCTTTGCTCAAGGTTGGTGTGAGCGATGGAGAGGAGCGCGAGCAGCCGGCCTGCGGAGCGCTGCTCAATCCCGAATCCCGAATCCCGAACGAGAAAGGCCGCCCGAAGGCGGCCTTTCTCGTTGCATCCCGGAACTTGCCTACTTCAAACCTGAATCCGCCCGCAGCGCGTCGGCGCGGTCGGTCAGCTCCCACGAGAACGTGGTGTAGCTCTCGCCGTTGGCCAAGGTGACCTGCTGCGGCTTGCGGCCGAAGTGGCCATAGGCAGCAGTGGCCTGATACATCGGGTGCACCAGATCGAGCATCTGGATGATGCCGTAGGGGCGCAGGTCGAAGTGCTTGCGGATCAGCTTCTCGATCTTGTCGTCGGCGATCTTGCCGGTGCCGAAGGTGGTGACCGAAATCGAGGTCGGTTCGGCTACGCCGATGGCGTAGCTCACCTGCACCTCGCAGCGGTCAGCCAGACCGGCCGCGACGACGTTCTTGGCGACGTAGCGGGCTGCGTACGCGGCCGAACGATCGACCTTGGACGGATCCTTGCCCGAGAACGCGCCGCCGCCATGACGGGCCCAGCCGCCATAGGTGTCGACGATGATCTTGCGGCCGGTCAGACCGCAGTCGCCCACGGGGCCGCCGATCACGAACTTGCCGGTCGGGTTGATGTGGAACTTGGTGTCCTTGTGCAGCAGCTTCTCGGGCAGCACCGGCTTGATGATCAGCTCGCGCACGGCCTCGACCAGATCCTTCTGCTTGATGCCCGGATCGTGCTGGGTCGACAGCACCACGGCGTCAATCGCCACGGCCTTGCCGCCCTCGTAGCGCAGGGTCACCTGCGACTTCGCATCCGGGCGCAGCCACGACAGCTTGCCCTTCTTGCGCACCTTGGCCTGCTGCTCGACCAGACGGTGCGAGTAGTGGATCGCCGCCGGCATGTACTCGCGGGTTTCGTTGGTGGCGTAGCCGAACATCAGGCCCTGGTCGCCCGCGCCCTGTTCTTCGGGGTTCTTGCGGTCGACGCCCTGGTTGATGTCGGGCGACTGCTTGCCGATCAGGTTGAGCACGCCGCAGGTGGCGCCATCGAAGCCGACGTCGCTGCTGTCGTAGCCGATGTCGGCGATCACCTTGCGGGTCAGCGCCTCCAGGTCGATCCAGGCCTCGGTGGTGATCTCGCCGGCGACGATTGCCACGCCGGTCTTGACCATGGTTTCGCAGGCCACGCGGGCGCGCTTGTCCTGGGCCAGGATGGCGTCGAGGACGGCGTCGGAAATCTGGTCGGCCAGCTTGTCCGGGTGGCCTTCGGAGACCGACTCGGAGGTGAAGAGGTAGCTGCTCATCGGCGCTCTATCCTTGTATACGGATGGATGGATACTTGAAGCGGCCGCGCATGATACACGCCGCTCCGGGAGATTGCATGGCGGCCGTTGTCAAGCCTTCAGGCGCGATCGGCGGGCTACAGCCACTGCACTTTTTTCAGTTTCCGGTACAGCAGCAGCACGATGCCAAGCGTCAGCACCAGCACGCCGGGATAGCCGAATCGCGTGCTCAGCTCGGGCATCAGCTCGAAGTTCATGCCGTACCAGCCGGTGACGAGCGTCGGCACCGCCAGCAGCGCGGCCCAGCCGGCGAGTCGCTTGACCACCTCGCCTTGGGCGACCGTCACCAGCGCGAGGTTGACCGACATCGCGGCGGTCAGCATCTCGCGCAGGGTGTCGGTGGATTCGTTGATGCGCACCGCATGGTCGAGCACGTCGCGGAAATACAGCCGGGTGTCGGGATGGATCAGATTGGGATACAGCCGCTCCAGCGGCGCCAGTACGTCCTGCAGCGGCGCCACCGCCAGCCGCAGTCGGGTCAGCTCGCGCTTCAGCTGATACAGACGCTCGATGGTGCCGCGGCGGAAGGCCTGGTCGAAAATGTCGCGTTCAAGAACATCCAGGGCCTCGCGGAAACCATCGACGATCGGAAAATAGTTGTCGACGATCTGGTCGAGCACCGCATACAGGCCAAAGCTCGGACCAGCCGCCAGGTATTCCGGATCGCGCTCGCAGCGAGCCCGCGCCGGCGCATAGGACACCGAGCTGCCGTGGCGGACGGTGAGCAGGAAGCGCTCGCCCAGAAACAGATGGGTTTCGCCGAACCGCACCTGCTCGTCGAGCATCTGCACGGTATGCACCGCGATGAACAGGACGTTGTCGTAGAGCTCGACCTTGGGCCGCTGGTGGGCCTTGTGCGAGTCCTCGATCGCCAGTTCGTGCAGGCTGAACTCCTCCTGCAGTTTCAGCATCAGGTCGGGATCGGGCGCGGTCAACCCGACCCAGATAAACCCCTCACCCGAGGCCAGCACGTCGGAGACGTGTTCAAAGTCCAGCGCCTCGCGGCGGCCATCGGCGTGGTAGTGGATGCAGTTGACGATCATGCGCGGAGGATACCGTCTGCGCGCAGCGCCGCCAGCGCTTCCGCAATGGTGTGGAAGGAGCCGAAAACCAGTACGCGCTGATCAGCGCTCACTGCGCCAAGCGCGGAGTGCAACGCGGTGGCGACATCGGCCCTGATTTCGAGTTCGGCTTGCGGTACTGCCGCCTGCATCCGAGCCGCAAGCCTCTGCGCAGACTGGCTGCGGGCGCCTGCGTCCAGTCCGGCCAGCCACCACCGGCTGATGTGCGGAGCGAGCAGCTGCGCAACGCTTTCGACGTCCTTGTCGGCCAGCGCCGCAAACACCGCCACGGTCAGCTTGGGATGCGTGGCGAGAAACTCGGCCAGCTGACGCGCTGCCTGCGGGTTGTGGCCGACATCCAGCACGATCTCCGGCGCGGTTGCGACCGTCTGCAGGCGCGCGCGCGCGGCAGCGCTGGCAATGCCGGTCGCAATCGCTGCAGCCGGCACGCTGAGCAGCCGCAGCGCGCAGGCAGCTGTAGCAGCGTTGTCGAGCTGCGCGGGCGCCTGCAGCTGCGGCCGTGGCAGCGCGAGTTCACCGGCGCTGTCGCGGTATCTCAGCGCATCGCGGCCGACTTCTATGTCGAACTCGTGGCCGCGCCGATACAGCCGTGCGCCGACGGTGTTGGCGGTCTCGATCACGCTGGCCGGCGGATCAAGCTCACCGAGGATCGCCGCTCGACCGGCGCGGAAGATACCCGCCTTCTCGCGACCGATGTGTTCGCGGGTCGGGCCCAGCCACTCCATGTGGTCCAGATCGATCGTGGTGACGATGGCGATGTCGGCATCGACCAGATTGACCGCATCCAGCCGGCCGCCGAGGCCGACTTCGAGGATGGCCAGATCGAGCTTTGCGCGCGTGAACAGCCACAGCGCGGCGAGCGTGCCGAACTCGAAATAGGTCAGGGCGATGTCGCCGCGTGCCGCTTCGATCGCCTCGAATGCGGCGATGAGTTGCGCATCCGTGGCATCAAGGCCGTGCAGACGCACGCGCTCGTTGTAGCGCTCGATGTGCGGTGAGGTGTAGGCGCCCACCTTCCAGCCCACCGCCAGCGCGGCCGCTTCCAGCAGTGCAACCGTCGAGCCTTTGCCGTTGGTGCCGGCCACCGTGACCACCCGCGTCGCCGGCCGCAGCACGCCCAGCTGCTCGGCCACTGGGCGCACCCGGTCCAGGCCAAGCTCGATCGATTTCGGATGCAGCTGCAGCTGATGTTCAAGCCAGGCGTCGAGGTTCATGCGGGGTCTGCAGGGGCACCGGGCAGAAAATGAACGCGGAGCATAGCTGTCAGATCCCGGACGATCGCGTACCTGCTTGACGAAGAGTTCCGGGTGGGTGGATTGCCAGCGTTTGAGCGCCAGAACCGGAGTCTCGTGGTTGA
>NZ_JBILJQ010000094.1:0-16759 GCF_044377145.1 Aquimonas sp. | reverse complement strand
GCGGCTGCCAACCACGCGCAACCGCGATATCGATCAACTGCTGCCGATTGAGGGGTGGGTGCCAGTGAGCACGTCAGACCAAGCACAGAGCGAACGGCTGGGGTAGGTGTCTTTGGCGGACGCTTACGAAGCTGGCCCGCGCCGGCTACCACCTGATCAAGGAAGGAGGCCACGTAGACGTGAAGCGAGCCTTCGGCTAAGTACACCGGCGGCGCCTGAGGTCGGAAATGGGGTTGGCTTGCAACCACCAGATCTGGCCGAGCGAGCCGCGCAGCGGCGAAGTGAAGGCTTAGCGCGCAGCGCGTTGTTGCGAAGCACCCGAGTGACATAGGCGTCGTCGGACCCGATTCAAAGGCAGGGGCCGCCTGCCCGGCGAGCCAATCAAGGGTTGGACGCGCACCGCGCGAACCACGTTACCTGTGCAGCCGAAACCGGCCACATGGGCGCCATGGCAGAACCGTTCGGGCGCTGCGCGCCTACGCCTTCACTCGCTACGCTCGCGCGGTGAGTGTTTGGGGCAGCGATGCCTGGGGCTCCCGAAGCAGCCTAGAACCAAAATCTCGCGAAGCATGCTTCGCGGCTGGTGCGGCCAAAGGCCGCAGCCACACGTGAACACAGGCAGGGACGGTCAAGCCAAGAGCGGGTCAGCAAGAAGTAAAGTGAAGCCCGGAACACGGGAGGAGTTTTGTCGGCCCTGTTGACACAGGCGGCGCAATGGTGAGCCCGGAGTGCGTGAAAAGAAAAGGGGGCGTTTCCGCCCCCTCCCCACATTGCGCATTGCCAAGGCGCTTACTGCACAGTGAGCACTACTGGTGCACGCAGCGACGCTTCGTCCGCATCGTTGCTGGTCACGCAGACATTTGCACGATACACACCGGCCGCTAAGCCAGCGGTGTTGATGTTCAACGTTACCGGCGTGGATCCTCCACCCGCCGTCGTCCCAGCAGTCACCGAGGGCGTCAGCCAAGCCGGCAGTGAGCAATCGACATTTCCGGAAACCGTCATTGCAAATCCGTCGAACGTCGATTGCGAGGCCAAGCTCGTCCAAGTTGAGGGGCCCAATACTCCTGACGGAGAAATGATCTGGCCGTTGTTGTTGGTAGGTGCCAGAGTCACGAAGTTGAACCAACGGCCACCCGTAGCGTTGTTCGGCACCGTTACGTACACCGAGACCCAATAGCTTCCCGGCGCCAACGTCGGCACTGCAGGGCACGCGGCAGCAGCAGCAGCTGTCAGGTCAAGCGAAAGCGTTTGCAGTTGACCCGCTCCAATGACCGAGAGCCCCCCATTGGTCGGTCCAGCCAACGTGCGACTGCAGGAATAGATCTCCCCGGCGGCACCCGCCTCCGGATTGCCCGCAGGAACGCCGAACGAGTTGTAGATCTTGAACGTGATCGCGCTCGGGTTGATAGCCGCGAAACTAGCCGCGCCCAGAACAAACCCCGACGCAGCGATAGTGGTCACTGACGAATCCGCGAGAGTGACTACGTCCTCGGCAACGTAGGCCCCGACTGGCGCTGGTGTCTGACCGCCAAGGAACGACGACAGGAAACCATTGTTGTTCTGGCTGGACTGCGACATCAGCGGCACCGTCAATGACCCGGTGGCGGGGATGGCCCACGTCAAGGGATCTCCACCGGTGTTGCGAACGCCGAGCGTTGCAGTGCCGGTGGTCCCAGTCGCGGCAGTCAGTGCGAACGAAGTCGGGTTGAGATCGATGTCCTGTACTCCGCGACGGAGTGCGACCGGCATCCGCAACACCGGACTCACACTACCGGTCGGCGTGAGCACCACTTCACCGAAGGCATAGGCACCTGGCGCGATCGCCGATGTATCCACCGAGACCGAAATGTTGCGCTGATCTCCAGGTCCCATGACGAATGTCGCCGGTGTCACCGTGCCAGGCGCACCGACCACGGTGGCGGTCCACGTTTCGCTCGTTGCAAGGGTGCTGCGAACCCGCCGGGTAAACGTGCACTGCGCCGAGCAGTTGCCGTTCTGGATGCTCGCGAGGTTGAGCGTTGTCGGACGTCCCGTGGGCGTTGCTGGATTGGCGTTCTGATAGTTCAGGCCGGTTTCGTTGAGCACCAGGCCGGCGCGTTGCGCCGCCGCTACCTGGATGCGACCGCCGCCTCGATCCCACGGATCGGCTGGCGTCGTGCCATTTTCCTTGAACACAGCGTCAGTCTTGCCGGTCATGACCAATGCCGACTTGATTTCCGATGGTGTCCAGCTCGGATGAGCCTTCCGCAGCAATGCCGCCGCGCCGGCCGTATGCGGGCTAGCCATCGAGGTGCCACTCAACAGGCCGTAGGCCGACGACACACCCGACACTGCGGCAAGTACCTGAACGCCCGGTGCGGTGACGTCGGGCTTGAGCAGATCGAACAGCGCCGGGCCGCGGCTCGAGAAGCCAGCCATCACATCAGGCGTGTCAACAACTTGGGTGGCGGGAAACGGAACTCCCGCCGTCACTGGCCCAGTGGAATCGACGTCGAACTGACGAAGTGCCTCCGCCTGACCGCGTGTGATCCCGAACACGGGGACGGCAACGGGTGGCGTTCCGGACGGAATGATGCCCACATTGGCGTTCGGATCGTTGTTGGCGATCACGACGGCAACCGCGCCAGCCGCAACCGCGTTCTGAGCCTTGATCGCGAATTGGCAACCTCCGCGTCGGATCAGCGCGATTGATCCGGCGAAGGTTCCCGCCGGGTATGCGACACAGCCATCGTCGGTCACGGAAACGTTGGCCAGGAATGCCGGACTGGTGATGAGTGAGGTCGTCGGCGCAATAGTTGCGGCGATCTCCGTGCCGGCGGTGCCCAGATTCATCAGAATGTTCTGCGTTGCGGCAGGCGGGGTGCCTGGACCGTTCGCACTGATGAAGAACCCGATGGTACCGCGGCTATGCGTCGACGCGCCCACCGTGGTGACCCAAGGCGTTGCATGACTGGTAGTGCTCGGTCCGGGTCCGGCGTTGCCCGCCGCCGCCGCCACATAGATACCTGCTTCGTGAGCGGCGAGGAATGCCTGCGAGAGGGTGTCCGTCCACGGCTGGGTGCCACCGCTGATCGAGTAGTTGATTACGTCTACGACACCGTCGGCGACCGCTTGGTTCACCGCCTGCACCACCGCGGGGCCTCCGCAAGGCCCGTTGTTGGCGGTCGTGTTGAACCAGCAGGTGTCGTAAGCGATGATGTTGGCGCGCGGAGCGACGCCGGAAATCGAAATCTGGTTGCCACGGAACGATGCGACAACCGCGTTGCCCGCTGCGGTGCTCGAAGTGTGGCTACCGTGCCCATCAAGATCTTCGACACCGGGATTTTCCAGGATGTTTGCCGCGCACGTACCGGTCGGGCAAGCGAGCGGGAACGCGAAATCGTAGGCGCCAATCAGTTTGTCGTTGCACAAGCCGGCGTCGAGGCCGCCGGAAAGGCAAGTGCCAAGCGACGTTCCAGGAGCCAGCGGGTTGATGTGCACATACCCATCTGCTGCGGTTGCGGCATAGGAAGGGCTGTCAAAGTTGATGCCGCCGTCGATGACGCCGATGACGATTCCCTCGGCGCGGTTGCCTCCCACAAGCAAGGGCGGGGTTTCACCAGCCTCGAACCCGCTGGCGAGCAGCGAGTCGCCAATCACACCGCCCGACCACAGGAGCGGTGCGCCGATCAGATCGGGGCCGCGGTCTGAGCTCGTGAAATACTCGGAGTAGCCTTCCACGCGAGACACGCCCGGCATGGCGCGCACTCTCTCCGCTTCGCCCGGCCGCAAGCGCACGATGATGCCGTTGAATGCATGCTGCATCGTCGCCATCAATTGCGGCTCGCGACCCAGCAGGTGCGACATGTTCGCGCGATAGTCAGCCTGCAGTTCCTGAATGTGCTCGACATACGCCTGACTGGCAGCACCCTTGACGTCGACGCGGCCTTCGCGCAGACCGCCGCGCAGAACCTCGGGGGCGCTCAGACCGTCTGTCGTGCCGCGATACATCGCCAGCGGTGGTTCGTCGAACTGCACGATGAATACGTCCGCGTTCAACGCCATCGTGGTCGAGTCATCCGACCCCACGACGGCCTGCTGAGCAAAGCCGGCAGCCTGCGCTGTCGTCGAGGTGGCTCCGATGCCGCATGCGAAGATGGCAGAAGCAAGCGCAGTAACGCGGAGGCCGCTAGTGCCTAGAATCGAACCCATGAATCTTCTCCCGATTGGTCTGTCAGCGCGCGCCGCGCGCGCCGCTCAGCGATCACCCACCGAGTATTGTCTACGGCTGTTGATCCCCGCTGTCAACCTGCCGCAACGTTGATTGGATGCCCGCACACATCGGACCGTTGCGGGGTCGTAAAGAAGGATCCGACACGCAACGCAGGTGCGGCTGACAGGGTGCGGCCGCCGGAACGATAGATCGGTTGACCCAGGCTTTTTTCGACCGCGGCAGCAAACGTTCGCCTGTACTCCTGGCATCGCCCCACAGGCCGCCGGGCTATCGCAAGGCGAAGGATAGGATTCGTTGATCGGACAGATGCAGGGCACTCGTTCAATGGCGTCACTCCGATGTCGGCGCTGTATTCAAACGTTCTGTGAACAATGAACAGCGAGTCTCGCCCCGTGCGAGTACCTAAAGGCGCTCGCACGGGGCAGAGCCGTCAGAACTGCAAGCTCCAACTATCAATCGTGCCGGTATCGCCAGCAGCGTTATCGTTCACCCGCAGTTTCCAGACGCCATTCGCCGCGACCGCGGAAGCGTTGACGGTGAAGGTGCCGATGACGTTATCGGTGCTGCCGCCGGAGCGGTTGTGCAGGACGTACACGGTGCCGTTGGGCGCCACCAGATCGACTTTCAGATCCCCCTTGTAGGTGTGCAGGATGCGCACCGCCACCTGCAGGCTCGCTGGTGCGTTGCCGCTGCGGCCGCTGACGGTGATCGGGCTTTCGACCGTGGCGTTGTCGTTGATGGCGAAGTCGGCGATGTTCTCGAAGAAGCTGGGTGAGCCGCCGCCTCCGCTGGTGTAGCTGCCGATCAGGCTGACGCCGGAGATTGCCGAGAACGCGCGCACCATCACGTGATACGTGCCGGCCTGCGGCGTGGCGAAGCTGCAGGTTTCAGCGTTCCCGCTCTGGTACGGGCGGCAGTCATAGGTGGTGGTGGTGGGGGCGCTGCCGAAACGCACGTAAAGATCGCCATCACCGGTGCCGCCCGAGGTGACGAAACTCAGCGCGCTGGCACCTGCAGGCACGCTGAGGGTGTAGCGCAGCTCGCCGTTGGCCGATGCACTCAAGCCGGTCACAGCAACGCCATTGGTCAGCGTGCCGGTCGGCGGCGGCGGGGGCGGCGGTGTTGTGCCGCTACGGTAGCCGGCGATAGCGGTCTGACCGCTGTTGGCGGGATCCAGCCAATCGCGCAGGCGGGTGGCTGCGCTGCCGCCTCCGGTCCATGAGACCGACAGCCGTCCGTAATAGTCGGACAGATTGTTGCCGCAAGCCGCTGAGCCGCCGTGCAGCTGGCCGACCAGACGCTTGTTCTGGTTCCACAGGCCCGAGCCCGACGAGCCGCCTTCGGTGGTGCCCTGGTCCCAGTCGTTGACGCGCCAATGCGTGCTGCCACTGCCGCCGCCGTAGGCGCTGGTGGTCAGAGCCTGGTCTTCGATGGCGATGCGCATTTCGTGGCCGGCGGGATGATGGATGCCGGCCGCCGAACTCGGTGTGGCGCCGCTGGCATCCCAGCCACTCCAGAACGGATTGGACGCGGTCGGAACATCCGCGTTCAAACGCAGCAGCGCGAAGTCGCTGGCCGCATTGGTCGCGACGAGACTTGCGCCCGACTGGGTGTGGGTTGCGATGGTCTTGGACAGCGGCGAGCCCGAGGCGCTGGAGCCCGGCGTGCGACAGGTCGCGCTCTGATAGTTCCAATACACCACCACCGTAGACGCCACGGTGGCGGTGCTCAAGCAGTGATTGGCGGTGAGGAAATAGGGCACCGTGGTGCCGGCTGCGTTGGCCACCAGCGAGCCCGTGCAGACATAGGAGCTGCCGCCCTGGCTGAAGGTGTAGTGGCCGACCGAGTCGATCTCGTTGGTCCAAGCGGCACCCGCCGGGCAGACCACGTCGACATTGCAGCTGCCTGACTTCTGCAGCGCATCGGCCGACTCGAACAGGCCCCGATAGCCATGGGTGACCGATGCCAGCTCGACCCGCGCCTGGCTGCGCAACTTGGCCGGCACCAGCAGTTCGATGCTGACTTTCTCGCCGGCGATATACGGTGCCCAGAAGCCTTCGCCGCCGCTGAGGTCGGCGGCCGTGAATTTGCGCACATTGTCCTTGCCCTCGCCACGGAGGGTCAGCGTGGCGCCTTCCGGCAGCACCAGACGGCTGAAGTGAAAATCGAGGGTGCGGGCACCAGGCGCGGCGATGTCCCAGCTGAACTTCTGCAGGCCGGCACCAGCAGACTGCCAGCGTGATTTCGCAAGGTTGCGTCCGTCGAAGCTGAAGCCCTCGACTGGAATCTGGATGCCGTAGCGGTAGGCACCGCCGCTTTTGCTGTCCTCCAGCTGAAGCTTGGCGAGATCCGGCGCAGGCAGCATGAACGTATCACTGGCCGTCGCCTGGGCGGCAGGCAGCGCAAAAGCAATCCCAAGGCAGAGCAGCTTGATCGTGTTTCGCATGGTTCACTCCCCGGTACAGCATGAGGGCGCGCGGACGGCGCCCGTTGGATGCCGCACACCGACCCCCCGATCAATGCGCGGCGTTGTCGGTCCGGTTGGACGCTGCCAGCCGGAGTCCGAATGGTTCTGCGGCTGGAACTCACTCTCCGGCCACCCATGTATGAATGCAATCTCCGCTGACGGCCCTCTTGCAGATTCTTCAGACCGGAGCGTCGCTGGACGCGCCTGATCAGCGTGACCTGCAGCAGTTCGAAGACATCGCCGCTGGCAAGGCCGGGCACGGCCCCCTTGGGCCGTGCGTTGCTCTGGATCAGCCAGCCCCCCAGCCGCTTGATCCTGCCGCCCCTGTTCCACTGCGGAGCCTCCGAAGAAGACCCGCACGCAGGGCTACGGCCCGGCACCTGCTGCTGTCGCCGCACGCGGCGCATGGCGACCTGACGAGACGGCTACTCCGACAGCAGCGCGGGGACGCTAGCAATCGTGGCGGTGGGTGGTCAAGGGGCGTTGCAGCGCGGCGCCGATCACGTTTTCAGCGATGGCCCGACTCGGAGACACCTTCGCCAATGCGCCCCAATCACCCCGTTCCGAGGCGCACCCGGCCAAGCTGGAATGTTCAACAGCCTTACGGTATAAGCGGCATCAAATCCCGGCACTGAGCGGGCATACAAGGCGTACTGCAGGGCATTCGACCTCGACCGCAGGGCGCTGTTGACAATGATCAAGTGAGGTCGGCGCAAGGACGCTCAGACTCTGTCCCCAGAGGCATCAACCAATGCCCGAAATCACCTGCCCTCCTAGGAGAATCGTCCCATGAAGTCCCGAATCGTCCCGGTAATCGCCCCGTTGTTCGCCGCTGTTGCCCTGAGCTTGGCCGCCGTGCCCGCGCAGGCCAACGACTGGTTCGTACGCGTCGGCGCCGTCACGGTGAGCCCGAAGTCCGACAACGGCGCGCTGGCCAACGGTGCGCTGTCGGCGGACATCGACAACGACACCCAGCTCGGCCTGATCCTCGGCCGTCACCTGAGCCCGAATCTCGCCATCGAGTTGCTGGCAGCAACCCCGTTCACCCACACGGCTCGCCTCAACGGCGCAGAAGCAGTCGACTTCAAGCACCTGCCGCCGACCTTGAGCCTGCAGTGGTACTTCGCGCCGGAATCCAAGGTGAACCCCTTTGTCGGTGCGGGCCTGAACTACACCTTGGTCTATGACGAAGAGCCGGTCACCGGTGGCCCGGTCGCCGGCACCAAGATCGGTATCGACAACTCGTTCGGAGTGGCCGCTCAGGCCGGCCTGCTGGTGAAGCTCAGCGACCGCTGGGATCTCGTGCTCGACGCCCGCTACCTCGACATCGATGCCGACGTGAAGGTCAACGGCGCCAAGGTGGGCACGGTGAACGTCGATCCGATGGTCTACGGGCTGACCTTCGGCTACCGCTTCTGATCGATCCGTCGCTCGGTGGCGCCCCCAACGCCGCCGCTGCCGGGGACTTGCCCGAGCTGACAACGGCAAAGCTTCCACCAACTCGGACGACATCCGCGAAATCGCAGCCTCAACCCGCCCCCGACCGGCCCGCGTTTCCAAGCGCGGGCCGGTTTTTGTGCGCGAAGGCTGCGGAGGCGCTGTGCGCTCAAGGCCGGGACGGTACGGTCAGCCCGACGGCTCGCTGCGGCGACGCGCCCGCGGATGCGCGCTGTCATACACCTTGGCCAGGTGCTGGAAATCGAGATGGGTGTAGATCTGGGTGGTGGCGATGTCGGCGTGGCCGAGCAGCTCCTGCACGCCGCGCAGATCGGCCGAGGATTCCAGCAGGTGGCTGGCACAGGAATGCCGCAGCAGATGCGGATGCACGCGTTTCCAGAGTCCCTGCTGCTGCGCGGCCTGTTTGATCCGCTGCTGAACCGTGCGCGGCGCGATCGCGACGCCGTTGCGACCCTGAAACACCGGCCCCTCGGGCGTCATGCCCAGCGCGCGCAACTGGCGAAGCGCAGCCACGGCCTGCGAACCGACCGGCACCAGCCGGGTCTTGCGGCCCTTGCCGAGCACGCGGGCGCTGCCGTCTTCAAGATCCAGATCGGTCCAGCGCAGCCCGCACAGTTCGGACAGGCGCAGGCCGGAGGAATAGAACAGCTCCAGCATGGCGCGGTCGCGGATCGAACGCGGGTCGGTGGCCGGCAGCTCAACCAGAGCCACGGCCTCGTCGGCATCCAGCACCTGCGGCAATTTGCGACCGGCCTTGGGCCCGCGCACGCCGACGCTTGGATCGCGTTCAATGCGGCCATGTTTCAACAGATGCCGGAACAGTCCACGGCAGGCTGAAAGTCGACGCTGAAGGCTGTGTGGCGCCAGGCCGCTGCGGTGTGCCTGGGCCAGGAACACGCGCAGGTCTTCGGCGTCCAGCGCGGAAAACGCCTGCACGCCGCGGCCGCCGCACCACGCCAATAACGCCGCCGTATCGGCACGGTAGGCCGACAGCGTATGCGCCGACAGGCCACGTTCCACCTGCAGCGCGCCCAGCCACGCCTCGACCTCGGCCACCAGCGCAGGCGCAGGCGCTACGGGTTCGGCAGTTGCGCGCGGGCGCGGCATGTCGGCGCCGATCAGCCCGGATGCCGCGACAGCGCCGCGCCGAGGGCTTCGCCCATCATGCGCAGGAACAGCGTGCCCATGCCCGGATAGAAGCGGTTGGGCTCGCGCGAACCGATCGCCAACAGGCCGCGCGCGGGCAGCTGGATCAGCGCACAGCTCTGCACCGCGGCCGCCTTGGCGCCGAACAGGAACTCCATCTTCTGCGGCGCCAGCCGGCCGCACAGCGGTTCGGCCGAGCGGAGGAACTCCGCGAACTGCACCAGCTCCGGCGCCTGCGGCGACCGCTCGATCAGCCATTCGGCGCCGGGCAGTTCAAAGTTCTGTGCGATCAGCAGCACCCGCACCAGATCGCTGTGAAAATCCTCGATGAGGCTCGCCACCAGCGCCTGCAGCGCGGCCAGTGGCGTGCCCGCGCGCAGCAGGGCCAGGGTCAACTGCTGAGTGCGCAGGGTCAGGCGCTCGTTCTCCTGCGCGGTGGCGTAGAGCTCCTGCAGGCGACGGCTGAGTTCGCGGTTCTTGTCGCGCAGCACCTCGAGTTGATACGCGGTGAGTGAGGTCGCCGCGCCGGCTTCACGCGGGATCGCCAGGCTGGCGGCCAGCTCCGGGTGCAGCTGCAGAAATTCCGGATGCGCTCGCAGGTACGTGGCGACGGCTTCGGCCTCGGGCGCAGGGGTTGAATCGGTCATGGGCAGAACTCTCCTTCGAACACGAACACGGCGGGCCCACGCATGCGCACCGCATCACCGGGGCCGTCCCAATGAATCTGCAGACGCCCGCCGGGCAGATCGACGCTGACGCCGCTGCGTGCATCCACCCGACCGCGTGCGTGCAGCACCGCGACCGCCGCGCAGGCGCCACTGCCGCAGGCAAGCGTCTCGCCGACGCCGCGCTCATACACGCGCAGGCGGATATGCGCTGGCGACAGCACGCTGGCGAAACCGACGTTGACGCTGTCGGGAAAGCGCCGGTCGACCTGCAGCGCGGCGCCGATTGCTGCGACCGGTGCGTGATCAAGCTCGGCCACTTCGATCAGGGCGTGCGGGTTGCCCATCGACACCCCGCGGAAGGCATGCACTTGGCCCGCGTGCTCGATCACGCCATCGGGCGCACCGACGCCGATCGCAGGCAGGGCTTTGGCGCGGAAGTCCGGCACGCCGAGGCTGACCTCGATGTCGTCCGGCGCATGCACGTATACCTCGACTGCGCCGCTGGGGCTGTCGATGCGGAAGCTGCCGGCCGCGGTCATGCCGGCGCGCACGGCCCATGCAGCCACACAGCGCGCGCCGTTGCCACACTGCGCGGCGGTGCTGCCGTCGGTGTTCCAGATGCCGTAGTACAGGACCGAATCGGCATTGCGCGGCGGCTCGATGCTCAGCAGTTGATCGAAGCCAACCCCGGTGCGGCGATCGGCGATCCAGCGGATCGCATCTGCGCTCAGCTCGGGCAAGCCTGGGCGACCGTCGATGAGCACGAAGTCGTTGCCCGCGCCGTGCATCTTGGTGAAGCGCAGGCCGCGCAGGGCGGCGTGCGGGTTCATCCGCGCTCCGCAGCCGCAGCGGGTTCGGCCTTGGCCGGCATCGGCGGCGGCGCCTCTTCGGGCAGTACCAGCGCACCGCGGTTGCCGCAGGCGCTGAGCAGCAGCCCGAGGCCGAGTGCGAGGGCGAGTTGGAACATCGGGCGTTGCGAAGTGGGTCTGTTCATGGCGCAGAAGTATAGGCGCGCCGCCCGCGCCACGCGTTCAGGCGCTGACGCTCAGATGGCTGATGCTGGCGGCCTGGGCCTCCCAATCGGCGCGGCCGTCGAAGGTTGTCACCGTCAGACCCGTGCGGGTTGAGGGATCGAGACAGCGCACATTGATGTCGAAGCCATCGGGGTTCGAGCGCGGCACGTAGTAGCTCTTGACCCCGCAGACGCGGCAGAACAGATGGCGTGCGGTGCCGGTGCCGAACCGGTACTCCGACAGCGCCGCCGGATCGCTCATCAGACGGAACTGCGTGGCCGGCACGATCAGATGCAGAAAGCCGCTCATCGCACACAGCGAGCAGTTGCAGTCCAATGCCTCGATATCGGCCGGCGCATCGACTTCGAAACGCACGGCGCCGCAGTGGCAGCCGCCGGTGTGGGTGATCAGGCTTGGCTTCATGGCGAGCGCATCGGTCGGTGGGGGCAACAGCCTACTGCTGCAGTGCAGCTTGCCCCAAGGGCCAATGGTTGGCCGTCGCCGCGCATGCGCCAATGGCGACGGGAACTGCGTCGCCGCGATCCGCGGCGACATCGGGCGTTGGAGAACGCCGTCGGATCTGCCGCGCACTGACGCGGCAGGCCATGGGGAGAGACTGCGATGAAGTCGATCGTGAAGTGGGCGGCGCTGGCCGCCCTGCTGATGCTGACACCTGCGCGGGCGCAGACCCTGACCGAAGTCACCGGCTTCGGCAGCAACCCCGGCAATCTGAAAATGTTCAAGATCATTCCAGCCGGGCTGCCCGCCAATGCGCCGCTGGTGGTCGCCCTGCACGGCTGCGCGCAGTCGGCTGCGTCCTACGATGCCGAAACCGGCTGGGTGCTGCTGGCCAACCGCTGGAAGTTCGCCCTGCTGCTGCCGCAGCAGCAGAGCGGCAATAACAGCAGCACCTGCTTCAACTGGTTCGAGAGTGGCGACATCAGCCGCGGCAGCGGCGAGGCACTGTCGATCCGGCAGATGCTCACGCGCATGCAGACCGACCACGCCACCGATCCCGCGCGCAGCTACGTTACCGGGCTCTCCGCAGGCGGCGCGATGGCAGCTGTGATGCTGGCGACCTATCCCGAGGCCTTCACCGGCGGCGCGATCATCGCCGGCATTCCCTACCGCTGCGGGGTTGGCACGAGTGCGGCCTTCTCGTGCATGAATCCGGGCAGCGACCTGAGCCCCGCGCAGTGGGGCGACAAGGTGCGCGCCGCCAGCACGCATGTCGGGCCGTGGCCGGTGGTGTCGATCTGGCACGGCAGCTCCGACACCACCGTGCGGCCGCTGAACCTGACCGAGGCGGTGCAGCAGTGGACGAATGTGCACGGCGTCGATCAGATCGCCGATGTCGAGGACAGCCTGCTCGGCTACCCGCGCAAGGTCTACCGCGACAGCAGCGGCCGCAACGTGGTCGAAACCATCAGCGTCACCGGAATGGGCCACGGCACCCCGGTAGACCCGGGCAGCGCGGAGACCCAATGCGGCACGGCCGGCGCCTATGTGCTGGATGCCAACATCTGCAGCAGCTACTGGATCGGCCGCTTCTGGGGCCTGGACAATCTCGACAGCCAAGCACCAACGGTCAGCCTGACCGCACCGACCGCAGGCAGCAGCGTCAACGGCACGGTGACAGTCAGTGCGAGCGCCAATGACAACATCGGCATCGAGCGGGTCGAGTTTCTCCTCGACGGCGCCCTGCTCGGCAGTGATGCCAGCGCGCCGTACTCGATCAGCTGGAACAGCGCGCTCAGCGTCAATGGCAGCCACAGCCTGCAGGCCCGTGCGCTGGATCTGGTCGGCAATGGCGGCAGCTCGGCTGTGGTCAGCGTGACGGTCAGCGGCGGCTTGAGCGACACCACGCCGCCCAGCATCAGTCTGGTGTTCCCGACCGCAGGCGCAGTGCTATCCGGCAGCGTGAGCCTGAGCGCGCAGGCGAATGACGATTTCGGTGTCAGCGGCGTGCAGTTCCTGCTCGACGGCAGCGTCATCGGCAGTGTCAGCGCAGCGCCGTGGAGCCTGAACTGGAACAGCGCCAGTGTCGCCGAAGGCAGCTACGCGATCAGCGCGCGCGCCTTCGACGCAGCGGGTAATTCCGCCACCAGCGCGGCACGCACGATCAGCGTGAGCCAGAACATTCCGGCGCTGGATGAGACCTTCGGCGATCGCGATGGCAACGGCGACTTCGCCGACAGCAGCGGCTGGAGCGGCGGCTTCGTCGCAGATGCGGCCAATGCCACGGTCGGCACCGGCGGCAGCCAGTCGGCCTTCGGTGCCGCGAGTTCCGGTGTCAGCTGCGCCACCGGGCTGCGCACGCAGAGCTTCAGTCGCAGCCTGAGCCTGGGCAGCGCGCCACGGCTGAGCTATGCACGGCTGCTGGATCTCAAAGCCAGCACCAGTGCCAGCTACAGCGCCTACTTCCGGGTCAGCATCAATGGCACCAGTGTCGACGAGCGTGTCGTGAGCTACGGCAATGCGATCGAGGCGGACTGGGTGCGCCGCGCGGGTATCGACCTCAGCGCCTGGGGCGGGCAGACGGTGAGCCTGCGCTTCGAAGTGGGCGCCAACGCGAATGTGTGCATCGAAGCCTGGGCGCGGGCCAACATCGATGACATCCGCATCGATAACGCCCAGCAGGCCGCCGACACCGTCGCGCCGACGGTCAACCTCGACTCGCCATCCAACGGCAGCACGCTGGCCGGCAGCGTGCAGCTTGCGGCGAGTGCCAGCGACAACATCGCGGTGACGCGGGTGCAGTTCTTCGCCAACGGCAGCCTGCTCGGCGAGGACAGCAGCGCGCCTTACACCTTCAGCTGGAACATCGGCAGCGTTGCCAACGGCAGCTACGCGCTGATGGCGCGCGCGCTGGACGCCGCCGGCAACATCGGCAGCGACGCCGACACCACGGTAGCGGTGAACAATTCACCCATCGGCGGCGGCAGCCAGCTGCTGAGCCTCGGCAGCGTGGGCACGGAAGATGGCTATACCAAGGCCAGCGCTACCGGCGGCAGCGCTGAAGTCGGCGCGCTGGAAGCCAGCTACGGGCTGGCGATCAGCCGCGGCAGCGATTCGAAACACAACCGCGCCCTGCTGTCGTTCGACACCTCAGCCCTGCCGGACGATGCCGAGATCCTTGCAGCCACGCTGACGATCACCCACCGCGGCAATTCGGGTGATCCGTGGGCCAGCCCCAGCGGCAACCGCCTGCTGATCGACCTCCGCAGCGGCTGCTTCGGCGGTGACTGCGGTCTGCTCGCCAGCGATCACGACGCCGCCAGCACCCTGGATGCCGTGGCCGAAGTGCCACGCTTCACCAGCGGAACGCAGGACAGCACGCCGTTTGCATCCACCGCGCTCAGCGCCATCAACCGCAGCGGCCGTACCCAGCTGCGATTGCGCTTTGAATCCAACCCGACCGCCACCCGCTACCTGTGGATCGGCAGCGGCACCCAGGCGACGCTGAGGATCGAGTACCGCCAACCGGACTGACTGCCGCCGGCGCACGCGGGCGATGTCCTCGCCCGCGTGCTGGCAGGGTTCGACAGCACCCGTCCTCTCTGGAATAGTTCGCCGCGCCCGGCTTCACGGGCATGAACGAACCGATCGAGAACGACATGTGCCGCTATCGCCAGATCCTGCTGCTTTCGCTGCTGCTTCTTATCTCCGTAGTGCACACCGGCTGGGCACAGGCGCCGGGCAGCAAGTACCGTCCGGCGCCCATACCGCCGCTGTCCTACAGCGTGCAGCTGGGGCAATCGCTGGAAATCGATGTGATCGCCGACCTCAGAACCGACGAGAAGGGCCTCAGCCTGCACAGCGTTGATCGCCCGCAGATGGGCGCCGCGGTGATCAAGAAAAATCGCCTGTACTACATCCCGGGCTGGGGGGCCGAAGGCCTGGACAGCTTCTGGGTCCAGATCGAGCGCCAAGGCGGCTACACCTTCGCCGTTCAGCTCGACCTGACCGTGCTGCCTCCTCCCGTACCCGGGCTACCGCTGCTGGTGCAGGTGCAGGTGCCGTTCGACATCCCGCTGCAGCTGCAACTTCATGCCGGCGACGAGACCGTTGCAACGGCCGAGGTGGTCGGCCCCACGGCGCTCGCCCAGCTTGAGCTGCCGGCCGCAATCGCCGACGCGACCCTGGTCTGGGTATCGGCGACCGGTATCAACTCCCGCGGCCAAAGCGTCGAGCTGCGCGCGCTGTTGCACAACGCTGGCGCGATCCGTGCTGGCACGCTCCACCCGCCCCACCTCGATCTCAATGCGCTGTCGACCGCCGCGTTCGCGCTGATGCAGCGCGCAGGCTTCGCGGTCGAGCACAGCACGGCGGAGGCGCTGTCGCACGCCAACGCCCTGGACCCCCAACAGGTGCTGCGCAGCGCCGCAGTGCTTGAGTTCTTCCATCGCGACGGCTGCTGTCTGCCGCCCGGCGTCAAGAGCGCCTATGCGGCGCTGCTGGATCCGTCCACCCATGCCTGGCTCGAAAGCCTGACGTCCGACTACCACCTCGAGAGCATGCAGGAGATGCTGCTGGTGCACAGCGCGCGGCCGCTGGAGTCGAACACCGAGGGCCGTCTGCCGCTGCGGCGCGCGGCGAGCGCAGACAGCGTGCGCACCGACGGCCTGTTCGGCCTGGAGCTCGCGCGCCAGGGGCCGTCGGGGCCAGAGCAGCTGCAGCTGCCGTGGCGGCGCAGTCAGCTCGGTGTAAGCGCCAGCAACAGCGGCAGCTACGGTCATCGCAATTACTCGCTCAACCAGCCGGTCGACTACACCGATCGCATGCCCGTGCAGTGCCCGCAGCCCCACCCGGGTATCGACACCAGCTTCCGGATGTTCGGACTGAGCGGCTGGCAGCTTGCGCGGCTGCTCGACGTGCAGCTGGCACAGGTCACCGTCGATGCCTGGCCACTCGATTTGAACGTGCCGCTGCCGCCGGGCTGTGGGTTCGACCTCGGGCAGATGCAGGCGCAGCAGCGGCAATTCCTGCTCGGCCGGCCGCGTCCACTGGAGAGCAGCGGCAGCGGTGACGGCTCCATTCCAGCGTTTCTGCACATCGAGCTGCCGCTGCCCGGCGTCGATGCGCGTCGGCTGCAGGCCGCCCGCATCGAGCTGCAGGGTGGATCAGGCTGCAGCCTCGCGGCGGAAGGCTTTGACCCGCAGTGTCAGCTGCAGCATCAGTGGAACGCGCAGGGCGAGTGGCAGGGCATGCAGCTGTGGGCGTTCGAGAATGGAGGTGAGTGGCAGACCTGGGAGTTCCGCGTCGAACGCCTGCGCGCCATCGGCGAACCGCACGAAGCGCCGTTCAACCCTGATCCGGTGGTCGGTGAATGGCAGGTGCAGTCGCGGCTGAACGCGGGCGAGTCGAGCGTGTACACCAGCCTCGGTGTACAGGGTTGGTGGCTGTCGCCGACCGGCCTGAGCCCGGGCTGGCTGGAATCCTCCGACGGCACTGCACGCGTTGGCTTGCGCAGCACACCGGCCTGGCGCAGCTTTCTGTTCGCAACCAGCGATCCGCAAGGCAGGGTGACTCACGAGGTCGACGTCCCCGGCGAACAGGTGCAGCCGGCGCCGTGGCGTGATCGGCCGGTCTACAGCGAATGGCAGGGCGAGACGCTGCGAATGGAGAGCCACTACGACGTAAGCGTCCGCCCAAGCCACCTAACGCTTCGCCACTCGCCGTGCTGAGCCTCAGTTGCAGATCGGCGCCCAGCCCTCGATCGGCAGCAAGCTGTCGATGTCGCGGTTGCGCGTGGTCGGCAGGCGGGCGAGTACATCGACCAGCCAGGCCT